>NZ_BSBO01000041.1:0-35023 GCF_027924685.1 Sellimonas catena | reverse complement strand
CATAAAGATTACCTTCTTTTCTAGGATAGCTCTATTATACAGCAAGAGAAGCATTTCGGCTTGTATTTACTACAAAATATATGAACTTTTCAAGGTGCTATAGACAGGCTTTTGACCCCAATATCATAATAATTGAGGGTAACAGAAGAAAAATGTTATCTTTATTTATAATGAAATAAAAAATATTTCACAGAGTAAAAAACTCTGTGAATTTTTTTCTAAAAATTTCCTATAAAAAAACTCCTTCCATGAGCGGCTCATATTTTCTGCCTCTCATGAAAGGAGTTCTTTTTATTCCACACTCTTCAGTGATTCCACCATATCGATCTTCTTCAGTTTATAATACATTACCCAGTTGACAAACAGGGAAAATGCTGTGGTGAACAGTGCACTGTAGAGGTAACTCTGCCACTTAACCACTCTTCCGAACATGACCGCGTCTACCTCCACAGTCGTGATGACAAAACGGTGGAGCAATGCCCCAAGTACGATACCGACTACAATACTGAATATCGTCAGCATAATATTCTCCCGGTAAACGTAGGAGCTGACTTCCGTATCATAAAATCCAAGCACTTTCAGGGTTGCAAGCTCCCGCCTCCGTTCTGTAATATTGATGTTATTCAGATTATACAGTACTACAAAGGCAAGCAGTCCTGCTGAAACAATCAGTACCACAATAACCAGATCCAGGCTCTGTAACATGGTATTTAACTGATCCTCAATACTGTTCGTATAAGTAACGTTCATCACACCGTCATACTTTAACAACTCTTCTCCTGCCTGTGACAGTTCTTGTGCCGATGCGTCTTTCAGATCGAAAAGAATGCTGTTATACTCCGGTTCTTCTCCATACAATTCCTGATAAAGTTCCGGCGACATATAGACGTAATGCTGCATATAGTTTTCACAGACATCTGTGATAGTCACTTCTTTTTCTTCCCCGTCTGCACCGAGGTAAATGGTATCTCCACTGGAAACATCCAGTGTATTGGCCATTTTTTCTGTCAGAATGACGCCGTCATCCTGGATATGATAGACCTCTCCTGTCGCCCGACTGCGGAAGTTCATAAAGTCTTCGATTTTATCTTTATCTTCCGGCACACACAGGTAAACATCTTCTGTACTTCCATCGACGGATAAGGATATCGGCTCTCTTGTCATCTCCATCTCAATGTATCTGTCCATCTTATCCATTCCATCCATGGCATTCTTGATCTGCTGAATCTGATCCTCTGTCACACTGCTGCTCAGATAAATCATGCCATCATAGACCTGAATCTCCTGATACTGGATAGTTCCAATGCACATGATGGAATCCCGGATACCGAATCCGACTACCATCAACGCCATACAGCCGCCGATTCCGGCGATGGTCATGAAAAACCGCTTCTTATAACGGAAGAGATTCCGGATTGCGGATTTCCATGTAAAGTTCAAATGTTTCCAGATCAGGGTGACTCTTTCCAGAAGAATCCGCTTTCCTTCTTTTGGTGAAGGTGGTCTCATCAGTTCGGCCGGCTGTGCCGCCAGTTCTTTATAACATGCATAGAACGTAGCAAGCAGAGTACATGCCAGCGCCGCTCCCGTCGCCATCAATGCGTAATCCCATTGGTACGGTGTCACAATGTGCGGAAGGTGGGTGTACATGATCTGATACGAATAAATGATAACAAACGGAAAGAGTTTTTCTCCGATCAGTACTCCGAATATACTGCCGCCCATCGTCGCAAGAAATGCGTACATCATGTATTTTCCTGCAATGGCTCCTTTTCCGTAACCAAGCGCTTTTAATGTACCGATCTGGGTTCGTTCTTCCTCCACCATCCTTGTCATGGTTGTCAGACTGATCAGGGCCGCCACAAGGAAGAAGAGTTCCGGGAACACTTCTCCGATAGCACGCATCCGGTCTGCGTTTTCGCCGTAGCTTGTGTATTCTGCCAGAACGTCTCTGTCATTGACATACCATTCCTGATCTTCGATCTCATCTACTTCTGCTTTCGCATCATCGATCTTTATCTGAGCATCCGCCAGTTCTTTCTCGGCGTCTGCTTTCTGTGTTTCGTATTCTTTCCGACCGGACTCCAGTTCGGCCCGTCCGTCTGCAAGTTCGGCTTCTGCCTGTGCCAGACTTGCCTCCTGCTCCGTAATCGTATTTTTTGCAGCCGCAATCCGTGATCTTCCGCTTGCAATCTGAGATGCCGTCGAAGAAAGTTCGGACTCGGAAGCACGGATCTTTGCTTCGGCAGCGGCAATCTGCTCATCTCCTGACGCAAACCTGCCCTCTGTCGCCTGCTTTGCACTTGCAAGTGCCGCTTTTCCTTCTTCCAGCGCCTTTACGCCGGCTTCCCACTGAGCCTTCCGTGTAGACAGCTCCTCTCTTGCTGCGGCAGCCTGTTCCAGAAAGACTGCTTCCTGTTCCGAAAGGGTCTGATCCGCCTGTTCCAGCTCACTCTGTGACGCCGCAAGATCTGTCCGCTGTGTCTCGATCTCCTGCAGCGCTTCCTGCGCTTGAGCTTTCTGTGTCTCCAGCTCAGCTCTTGCATCCGCAAGGGCACTGTTTCCGCTTTCCCACTGGCCTTTCAGTTCCGAAAGCTTTGCCTTCATCTCTTCTGTAACAGAGTCCGGATCCGATGCTATCGTCGCTTCCAGTTCGTTGATCTGTGCCTGCAGTGCATCCAGCTCCTGCTGTTTCTGACTGATCTCCTGCTCCGCCTGAGCAAGTCCGGAGTTGATTCCCTCTTCCTGCTGATTCAATGCCTCAAGTCCGGCTGCAAGCTCTGCTTTTTTCTGATCCAGCTCTTCCCTTGCCGAAGTCAGCTCCGCTTCCTGCGAGGCAAGTTTCTGCTCGGCCGCATCGATCTGCTGTTTGGCCGAATCCAGCTGGCTCTGGGAATTTGCAATCTCTTCCTCCTGCTTTGCGAACTCTGCCTGAGCCTGACTTTTTCCGGATGCAAGAGCTTCCTTCTGACCTGCCAGTGCAGTTTTTCCGGACTGTAACTCAGCCGCTCCGCTCTGATACTGAGCCTCGGCATTCTGCAGGGTCTTCTCCTGACTGCTGATCTCTGCCTTTCCGGATTCCAGAGCTGCCTTGCCATCGTCAATCTGCTTCTGTCCGTCCGTAATCTGCTGCTCGGCATCCTGTAATTCCTGTTCTGCCTTTGCGAGCTCCTCATCTGCTTCTTTTTTCGCATCATCCAGCTCACTCTGGGAATCCGCGATTTCCTGAAGTGCCTCCGCTTTGATCTCCTCCGTCCTGCGGACGCACTCCACATCAGCAATATCTTCCACCCGCTTTTTGACTTTCGCGATCAGATCATCGTACCCGTCTGTGTAGCAGGTTTCGGCTTCTGCTCCGTCTACAAGAAGATAAATTTCCGTATATACATCCAGTGCGAAAGCCTCCGGTGCCACCACCGCAAAGGCGGAGACTTCACCGTTTCCGATCAGGGAGCTTCCTCTTTCAATGGAGATGTATTCCGGGCTGCTGCCTGCTCCCACGATCGTAAGATCTTCCTTTTTCAGACTGTCTGTCAGCGGATCTTCCGTGCCGGAAGAGAGTTCAATCGTATCCCCGATCTCATAGCCGTTCGCCTCCATAAAGTCTTCATCAAGAACACACTCGGAATCCCCTTTTGGCATTCTTCCTTCGGATACTGTCGTCTGATTGACCGTGTCATAGGAAGATGCAATATGTAAGACTTTTTCATTTTCATCTACTTTACAGAGCGCATCAACGCTGTATCCGCCCTCCGCCGACCGGATACCTTCTACTTCGGACAGCGCCTTCACATCGTCATCCGTAAGCCCCAGGCTCCCCTGTACTTTCAGATCCATAAGGTTTGTCTCATCGTAATATCTGTCTCCGGAAACCCGCATATCCGGTTCCGAGGCACGGATTCCGGAAAAGAACGAAACTCCCAGAGCGACAATCAGAAAGATCGAAAGGAAACGGCCCGGACTTTTTCTGATCGACATCCAGAACTCTTTTCTTAATGCCGTCTTTTTCATATTATCACCGCCATTACCACTCAATCGTCTCCACAGGAACCGGATGTTCGTTCCTGATCATCTTTGATACTTTTCCATTTTTAATATGAATGACCCTGTCCGCCATCGGCGCAATGGCCGAGTTGTGCGTAATCAGGATCACAGTCACACCCTTCTCCCGGCAGGTATCCTGCAAAAGTTTTAAAATTGCTTTCCCTGTATTATAGTCAAGCGCTCCCGTCGGCTCATCGCAGAGCAGAATCTTCGGATTCTTCGCCAGCGCTCTTGCAATGGAGACTCGCTGCTGCTCACCCCCTGAAAGCTGCGCCGGGAAATTCTTCATGCGGTCGCCCAGTCCGACTTCCCGCAGCACTTCCGCAGCGTCCAGCGGATCCTTGCAGATCTGAAGCGCAAGTTCTACATTTTCCAGTGCGGTCAGGTTCTGAATGAGGTTGTAAAACTGAAATACAAATCCGATATCATCCCTCCGGTAGCCGGTCAGCCGCCGGGCTTTAAATTTCGTGATGTCCGTCCCGTCAATCCACACTTCCCCGCTGGTGGCCGTATCCATCCCGCCCAGAATGTTGAGAACAGTAGTCTTTCCGGCGCCGCTCGGCCCTACAATTACGGCAAACTCGCCCTTTTCAATCTCGAAATCGATCCCGTCCACGGCGCGGATTTCCACTTCTCCCATTTTATAAATTTTGCGTACATCTTTCAATGTTACAAAGCTTGTCATGTGCTGCCTGTCACCTCTAATCTGACACTTCTAATTTTATCTTGCATCAAATTCTTACTATCTTTATAATAACAGATAAGGGGTTGAAAAAACAGCCCGAAGGAGGAATTTTTATGGGAACATTCAGAATGGAACAGGCTGTGACCGATGTCGCTTTGGACAAGATCGCGGCGCTTGCAAATGAAATCTGGCACGAGCATTTTGTCCCGATCATCGGCCTTGAGCAGGTCAACTACATGGTCGGCAGGTTCCAGTCTTATCCGGCCCTGAAAGACCAGGTGAAAGACGGATATGAATATTATCGGATCTTCTGTGATGATGCGTTTGCAGGCTATGCGGGGATTCATCCGGAGAAAGATGCTCTGTTTCTGAGCAAGCTTTATCTTCACAAGGATTTCCGGGGACAGCATCTTGCCACACAGGCTGTGGATTTCTTAAAGAACTACTGCCGTGAGAAAGGGCTAAAAAAGATCTGGCTGACCTGCAACAAGTACAACAGCCATACACTGGACGTTTATCATCATCTTGGTTTTCACGATGTCCGCTCTGAGGTAACCGACATCGGAAACGGTTTTGTGATGGATGATTATATTCTGGAAATGGAAATTTAATTTGAGAGGAAACTATATTTTGGAGGGATACAAAAACATGGAAAAAGCAAAAGTATATTTTTCAGATCTCCGGGCTCTTCCTGGAACAAATCTTCCGGGCAAGCTGAAAAAACTGATCAGAAAAGCCGGCATCGGGGAGATTGATTTTGAGAAGAAAATGACAGCCATCAAGATCCACTTTGGCGAGCCGGGCAATCTTTCCTACCTTCGCCCGAACTGGGCAAAAGCTGTTGCTGATGTCGTAAAGGAGCTTGGCGGACGTCCATTTCTGACAGACTGCAACACCTTATACGTAGGACGCAGAAAAGATGCTCTGGAGCATATCGAAAGTGCCTACGAAAATGGATTTACCCCGTTTTCTACCGGATGTCAGGTCATCATCGCCGACGGACTGAAAGGTACGGACGAGACCTATGTACCTGTGGAGGGCGGTGAGCTTGTGAAAGATGCGAAGATCGGAACTGCCATTATGGATGCGGACGTCTTCATTTCTCTGAATCATTTCAAGGGACATGAGGCAACCGGATTTGGCGGTGCCCTCAAAAATATCGGAATGGGATGCGGTTCCCGTGCCGGAAAGATGGAGATGCACAACAGCGGGAAACCTTCTGTCGATCAGGAACGCTGTGTAGGCTGCCGGACCTGTGCAAAGAACTGTGCCCACGGAGCGATTTCTTTTGATGAAAACCGTCGTGCCTCCATTGACCACAGCAGATGTGTCGGATGCGGCCGTTGCCTCGGATCCTGCAATTTTGATGCCATCTACAACGAGAATTCTTCCGCGGTGAAGGAACTTGATATGAAAATCGCCGAGTATTCCAAGGCGGTTCTGGATGGGCGCCCGAATTTCCATATCAATCTGGTGATCGACATTTCCCCGTACTGCGACTGCCACGGTGAAAACGATGTGCCGATCCTTCCGGATATCGGAATGTTCGCAAGCTTCGACCCGGTTGCGCTGGATCAGGCCTGCGTGGACGCATGCAATGCACAGAATCCGCTTCCTGGAAGTCTTCTTGATGACCGGATGCATGAGGATGGCTTCTGTGACCACCACGATCATTTCGTCAACACAACCCCGGAAGCCGGATGGGAAGATTGTCTCTCCCACGCTGAGAAAATCGGCCTCGGCACCAGATCCTATGAATTGATCACAGTAAAATAAAATAACTTCAGAAAGCAAATCAGAGGCCCGGAGTTTTTCCGGACCTCTGTTTCATTTCTACTTTCTATTCTACGCTGCCAGTGCTGGCTTCTCTGTTACTCTTCGCCTGTTTTCTCTGTTTCTCCGACTTCTACCAGGGATTTCACCAGACCTGCCACTCCCTGGATTTCGGACGGAATGATGATCTTCGTCGCTCTGCCGTCCGCCGCCTTTTCAAATGCTTCCAGACTCTTTAAGGTCAGGACTGCCTCATCGACGCCGGCTTCCTTCAGGAAACGGAGACCGTCCGCGTTTGCCTTCTGGACTTTCAGGATCGCTTCCGCTTCACCTTCTGCCTCTTTGATCATCTTCTCTTTTTCTGCCTCTGCATGAAGGATAGCCGCCTGCTTATCCGCCTCCGCGTTTAAGATTGCGGACTCCTTATTTCCTTCTGCCACAAGAATCGTAGATTTCTTCTCACCCTCTGCACGAAGGATGGCCTCTCTTCTTTCACGTTCCGCTTTCATCTGCTTTTCCATCGCATCCCGGATCGCTGCCGGAGGAATGATATTTTTCAGTTCCACACGGTTCACCTTGATCCCCCACGGGTCTGTAGCGAGGTCAAGTTCTGAGCGCATTTTCGTGTTGATTGTCTCTCTGGATGTCAGTGTCTGGTCCAGCTCCAGATCTCCGATGATATTTCGAAGCGTCGTAGCAGTCAGATTTTCAATCGCCATGATCGGATTTGCCACTCCGTAGCAGAACAGCTTCGGATCCGTGATCTGATAAAAGACAACCGTATCAATCTGCATGGTAACGTTATCTTTCGTGATTACCGCCTGCGGCTCAAAATCAACCACCTGTTCTTTTAAATCAATCCGTCTTGCCACACGCTCAATGATCGGAATCTTAAAATGAATTCCAACGCCCCAGGTCGCCTGATATGCGCCGAGACGCTCGACCACAAGTGCCTGTGCCTGATGTACGATCTTAATGCAGGAGATCAGAATCAGCACAATCAGAATCAGTAAAATAATCCCAAGAATACTCATAATCGTGGATGCATTCATCATATTACTTTTCCTCCTTTTCCCTCACAATCAGCTTCACGCCCTCGATCTTCTCGACAACCGCATACTTTCCAGCTTCAATTGTCCCGTCATCTTCCACGCTTCTTGCAGTCCACTCCTGTCCGTCATAGACCGCTGCCCCCGTCTGGTCTGTGTTGCTGATACGCTGTGTCACTTTGACTGTTTTCCCAATCAGACTTTCGTAGTTGGTCTTTTCCCGGTTTCTGTTGACATACCTGAGGGCCCACGGCCTTGTAAAAATCAGCAGGACGATGGAAACGGCCAGAAATATGCCGGTCTGCCATCCGATCCCGGCACCTGTCAAAGACAGGAGAAATGCCGCCGCCGATCCCGCCGCAAACCAGATTGTCGTCAGTCCCACGGTAATCAGTTCGATCACCAGAAGAATCACAACAAGCAAAAGCCAGATAATCCTCATTGTTTCCGGTGTCAGAGCGTCCACATGTCACACCTCCTTACGTCAGATATCCTTCCGGATCCGGAAAGACAGAGATGGTTCTTTTTCAAAACTTTCTCCTCTTTTTCTGATTTTTTTAAACTGTTTCGATTTATTATCAGTTTACTAGAGTTCCTGCTGTTTTGCAACCAGAAACAGATCATTCTCCTCTTTTTCCCAGTTTTCTGTAGACAGTCACATACATGGTGGCGAAACATGCCACACCTCCGATCAGATTGGAAACCGGCTCTGCAAGGAATACACCGTTTACACCAAGCCCTCCGATCATCGGGAGGCAGATGGTAAGCGGAATGACAATAATCGCCTTTCTGAGCAGGGAAAAGAACACCGCCTGCTTCGATTTTCCAAGCGCCACAAAGGTAGACTGGCCGGTAAACTGAAGCGCCATCAGAAAGATTCCGAAAAAATATATCCGAAACGCGCCCACTCCTGCTTCAAGCAGCTCCGGTTCACTGTTGAACAGATGAATAAAAAACTGCGGTACGGCAAACAGAACCGCCCAGACCGCGCAGGTAAATACGATACAGCTCGTACCCATAAAACGGATGGCTTTCTTTACTCTTTCGTATTCCCCCGCTCCATAGTTGAATCCGATCACCGGCTGTGCGCCGTTGGTCAGGCCGTTCACCGGCATGGTAATAATTTCCCGGACAGAATTGATTACCGTCATGACTCCGACGTACAGATCCCCTCCATACCGGGAGAGCATGGCATTGCAGACGATCTGTACCGAACCGTTCGTCACCGACATGACAAACCCGGAAAGTCCAAGTCCTGTAATTTCCCGGATCAGTTTCCCCTCCAGTCTCATATCTTTTTTATTCAGCCGGAAAAGAACATGATTCCCTCTCAGAAACCAGAACACGTAGGCTGCCGACACTCCCTGGGAAATTACGGTCGCCGCCGCCGCTCCGTATACGCCCATATGAAATCCGAAAATAAAAACCGGATCCAGCACGATATTCAGGACTGCACCGATCAAAACAGTGAGCATTCCCATCTTTCCAAAGCCCTGGGCGTTGATAAAGTTGTTCATACCAAGACTGATCATCACAAACAGTGTCCCTGTCAGATAAACGGAAAGATACGCCTGTGCATACGGATAGGTCTGGTCGCTTGCACCGAAAAGGTAAAGCATCGGTCTCATGGTAAGATAGCAGAACGCCATCAGGATCACGCCTGTCATCAAAAGCAGCGTAAAGGAATTCCCCATAATTTTCTCAGCCCGTTTTACGTCTCCCGCTCCTCTTGCAATCGAACAAAGCGGAGCACCTCCCATGCCGAACAGATTGGAAAATGCTGTAATCATCGTAATAACCGGAAGCGCAAGCCCGATCCCGGTCAGCGCCTCTGTCGACGCGTCCGGAAGATGTCCGATATAAATCCTGTCTACCACACTGTAAAGCACGTTGACAAGCTGGGCTACTGTCATAGGGACAGCCAGACTCCATATATTCTTTGCCACGCTTCCTTTACTGAAATCATTTTTTGTATCCAAATTTCATCGCCTCTTTTACTCGTTTCTGCACAACTGCTTCATCTGGTCACACACTTCGCCGTTATGCGCTTCGTCGGTCATTGTGATAATAACATCCCCGGTCTGAATCTTTGTTTTTCCTTTCGGGATCAGTTCTTTCTCACCCCGCCGGATCGATACAAGCAGGCACGCTTTTGGCCAGCTGACCTCTTTTACCATGCATCCGGCAACAGGAGAACCTTCTGCAACCGCATAATAATCCAGTACCTTTTCTCCTCCTTCTTCCGGCATCTGCCCGTTTTGCCCTTTCAGAAGTCCTGCAAGAAGACTTTCATAAATCGGCTCTGACTTTAACATCATGGCCGTAATATAGGCGATGACCGTGACAACAGACAGGGAAAGCATCTGGCTCAACGATCCTGTCAGCTCAAAAATCAGAATGATTCCGGTCATCGGGGCGCGTACCACCGCCGTAAAAAATCCCGCCATTGCAAGCAGAATGAAATTGTTGATATATTCTGCCGGAACGCCGAACATTTCATTGCATACTGTCCCGAAAACGCATCCTGCAAACGCGCCGAGCACCAGCATCGGGAAAAAGATCCCGCCCGGGACCCCGGAGCCGAAACTGACTGCTGAAAATAAAAACCTTAAAACGAACAACACAATCAACGTCTGCAGCACCATTCTCTCATGCGTCATCGTATCGATCAGGCTGTGTCCGTTTCCCAGAATCTCCGGTACCGTAAATCCGAGAATCCCGGCAACCAGGAACGGGAACACCGCTTTCCCGACCGGTCCCAGAAACGCAGCCTTCTTATAGAGGCTCTGGACTTTCAAAGTAAACCAGTTATAAAACACACCGAAGACTCCTAAGACCAGTCCCATGACAATGAGCAGTCCGTAATATCTCTGAGGCAGATTCCCTGCAATGTCAAACTGAAACACCGGATCCATCCCCAGAACATGAGATGTCATATAGTCGGCAACAACCGCCGAGGTCATGGCAGAAATAAACACCGGCGCCGTGAAATTTTTATGAATCTCTTCCATGGTAAACATGACGCCTGCAAGAGGAGCCTGAAACGCCGCTGCCATTCCCGCACTGGCGCCGCAGGTCAAAAGGAATTTTTCCTCCGTCTTTCCACGTTTTAAAACACGGGAGATCCCTTTTCCCGCCATGGCTCCAAGCTGAATGGACGGGCCTTCCCGGCCAAGGGCAAGCCCGCCGAACAGTCCCAGAAAGCCGCCCAGAAATTTCGCCGGAAGAATCCGGTACCACCGCTGTTCCAGTTTTCCTTCCATCTCACCTTTTAACTGCGGGATACCGCTGCCCGAAATCATCGGCTCCCACCGGACCAGAAGCCCGGTCACAACCGCCATCAGAAGAAGCGCTCCGATCCAGAGCGCCGACCGGAGCGGATCTCCTTTGCACATCTCCAGAATCTGACGCATCCATGTCCCCGCATAGTTCAGGCAGATCCGGTACAAAAGCACAATGCCTCCGGCAACGGCTCCCACCAGAATTCCTTCCCCGATCATAATAACCGGGAAATCCGCAGATCTGCGGATCGTGTAGGATATATCTTTCTTTTCTCTCATCATTTCACCCATTTCTTCAGATATGTTCTCTCATAGTTTTCAGTATACCACAAAAACAGGGAAGCCGGTCATTTGATTTCGACCAGCTTCCCCTGAGAATGCTTGCTGTAGTTTATTTTTTGTAATTCATCTTTGTAACATATTTAAATTCCTTCAAGATATTGCTTTACCGCATCCAAAAATTTTTCTGCTTTTTTATACTGCTCTTCTGCATCACTTCTGGAAACCAAAAAGAAATCAGCATAGTCACAGTTATTACGAATCTGAAAAGCACTGCTTATATATTTGGAATACTCTTTATCAAACTTTCCTGTTTTGACATATTCCTTCTGAAAATAGGCTATTACTCCTGCGTGCTTTGAAAAATCCACTTTATCTAATGCTAATATGGCTCTGATAGCGGAAAACATTGCATAATATGATCTTCCAATGGAATCTTTATATTCCCCAGCTTCAAGAAGGACCTGAGCAGAGTGAAGTTTTTCTTTAGCAGTCTGCAAACGATACTCTACGAGTTCTTTTTGATAATCAGGCACTAAGTTTCACTCCTTCCTGAGCTATATTGCGGTAATAAGGCAGTATATCTTTATAAGCCTCAAATTCACTATAAGGAATTACTGTTGGAGAAATAATAACTTCATAATCTAATTCCAAATCTGAGACTATATCCCAAATCTTCTTTAACTGGTCTTGAATCTCCTGTCTTTCTCCTTTTACAAT
Organism: Sellimonas catena; assembly: GCF_027924685.1. Taxonomy (NCBI): domain Bacteria; kingdom Bacillati; phylum Bacillota; class Clostridia; order Lachnospirales; family Lachnospiraceae; genus Sellimonas; species Sellimonas catena. Next base: position 23,192 of record NZ_BSBO01000041.1, on the reverse strand, counting down.
TGCCACAATGTCAATATCCGACTCCGCATTATAGTCTCCTCGCGCATATGAGCCGTATAAATAGATATCACATAAATCCTGATTGTAGATATCACGATAAATTATAACCATTTTCTTCAAAAGTTTTTCGAGATCGTTTTGCGTACACATATGATCTGATCCCCTTTCTGAAATGAACACTCAAGTTTGTATGACCGAAAACCTATATAATTATTATACCTGCATCTTAAAATTTAAACAATTCTTTCTTTGAATTTACAAAACGACTATATAAAAATGCTACAACACCTCTAAATAAGGTATTGTAGCATATTTCTCAAATATCGGAGTGACAGGATTTGAACCTGCAGACTCTACGGTCAACGAACAACGTATTTACGGGCTTTGTAAGGGCTATTTGGGAATCCCCTCAAAAAGCAAGCGACCTATTTGGTCAGAAAGGAGAGCTTGCATATCCGTAAAACAGCATTTGACAGAAAAAGAAGTGTCTATCCTTTCGGATCAAATATCCCTCTTTCTGTTTCTTACCATCAACAAACAGTAGTGACTGGAATCGAACCGTTTTAAATCATCAAGAAAGCTGAAAAGAAAGAGCCTTGAAGACTTCATTAAGTCTTCTGTGTTCAAATGCTTCTCTCTCACAAACTCGACTTTATTTCTATCACAATTATCTTACATTTAACATCTACAGAAATTTTTCGTTAAGTAATTATTATCAATCTTTTTTGGTTTTTGCTTCTTGGTTCGATAAACAGATTATCTCAGATGCAGAATATGTTTCTATTTCAAATAAATCTTTATGCCTTTCAATTAACTTAGGATACTCACCGGATTCCCTATACTGGATAAACATAGGCCATGATTTAATATCATTAGCATCAATCCCATTGCCAATTAAATCATCCAAAATTCTTGTTACCTCATCAAAATCATCCAATAATGCCGGCTTTGCTATTGCTAACCGAGAAGTCATTACAGATATATCTATTTTTTCAACTGCTGTTCGTATAGTATCTATTCCTTCGAGATTTTTACATGAAACGTAATAATTAGCTTTATTAAGCCACAAATCCACCTCGCTTTGTCCCTTTATATTCATGAGTATATTAAAAATGTACTTACTAACCTTCCACTTGTTTTCTGTCATATACCTAAATCCTATACTGAAAAGGAATTCTCTCACTTCTGCATTATCAGAACAAATTTTCATTAACCCTAAAACCGTTTCAAGAATAGCTATCCTAGTACAATCAATTGCATCTAACAAATATTTGTGTGTGGGAGTAAGGTTTGCTCCTATCTCACAAGTGTATTTTTCAGAAACATTATTCAAATAAGAACTATTTGCTCTTCCTTGATTATGCACCACTACATTGCGACGATAATATATTTCTCTGAATTGTTCAAAGTCCTCACCAAAATTAAAATGACATTTATGTTTCTGTTCAAATGTAGAATACCACTCTTTAAGAGGTCGCCTCATAAATTCATCAATTTCACTATCTATAAATGCTTTTTTTATTTCTTCAATATCAGAATTTAAGGAAATGAGCTCTGAGTACGTTATGCTTTTATCCTTCAAGTATGCATCTGGAAAAGCAATTAGTAACTCTTTATAAATTTCAGAAATAATACTTTCAAAACGAATAAGTAACATAATTATCACAGATTCATTTAGGGTTATTGTCTGTTTAATTAAACTACCAGATCTCTTTTCAGCCACAAACGGATCTAATTCATATTTATCAATATATTTTTCAGGTTCTTTCAGTTTATATTGAACATCGTCACTTTCATTTTCATCCTCTATAACAACAAGTTCTTCAGCTATAAACTTTTTCTCACCCTCATTCATACAATGCGGTTCTTTTTCGTTATGTATTCTTCCACATAGATATTTATAAATAGCTAAACCATATTTATATTTATCCATTTCCTCTTTTACGTGCCGACTTGTAGTATTATATTGTTCCTTATAATACTCTTCTAATATATCTATTTCTTCAATTGCTTTATTAAGTATCCTCACTAATTTCATCAGTTCTGTATCCCTATTTCCTTTTATATGAAAATCATACTATTAGGCTTGTTTCTTTGTAAATAACACAGTTTGGCTTATACTCTTATTTTACCCAACACATAGTAATTTCTAAACTTTCACTATTTATAGTATAATTCTATTTTTTAGGTTATGCAATCAAAAAAGATACACAGATTTTTTCTCTTCATACCTTTTTCAACTCCATGACATAACCGTAGTCGTCTGCTATCCTTTTACACAACGAATCAACTCCCAAACCTCACACTCAAAATAATCACATAATTTGCAGATTAAATTTGCGTCCAGTCTTTAAAACTCGTTTCTGCAATATCTGTTGAAATTTGACCTCGGTATATCCAGTTCTTTATAAATAGCATTCCTGCTGACACCTTTTTCCCGTAGCAGTTCTTCTATTCTTAATAAAAAAAGATTATCCTAACACACAACACTAAATTCGAGAATCTGATATGTGCTGACTGATCCCAGTCAAAGCCAATTGGCTTTTCTTTTTATGACAATAAAAAAACCCTCGTAAAAACGAGGGTATATCGGAGTGACAGGATTTGAACCTGCGGCCTCTACGTCCCGAACGTAGCGCTCTACCAAGCTGAGCCACACTCCGAAAGCTACGGATAGAGGACTCGAACCTCTACTAACAGAGTCAGAGTCTGCTGTGCTGCCATTACACCAATCCGCATCGCTGCTTTCTGTCTTTCAAAGCGTTTTTAATATATGTTGTTTTCATCGGCAAAAATTGAGTTTTTCCGGTGATCGGAGTGACAGGATTTGAACCTGCGGCCTCTACGTCCCGAACGTAGCGCTCTACCAAGCTGAGCCACACTCCGATAACTACGGATAGAGGACTCGAACCTCTACTAACAGAGTCAGAGTCTGCTGTGCTGCCATTACACCAATCCGCATCAGCATTTGCCGTGTCACTGTTTTATCAGCGAACAAGACTATTATATCAAAAAATTTTTGATTGTCAACACTTTTTTTCATTTTCTCTTCCACCTTCTTCCAAACCCTGATATAATACGAACAACAATGGTTTTTCAGGAGGCGCTTATGAAACAGTATTTTAAAATCGGAGAAATCTCAAAGCTGTATCAGATCAGTGTGGACACACTGCGTTACTATGAGGAGCTTGGTCTCCTGACACCGAAGCGCGGTGAAAACGGATACCGCCTCTATCGTCTCAATGATATCTGGCGTCTGAATGTGATCCGGGATCTTAGGGGGCTTGGATTTCCCATGGAGCGGATCCGGGAATATTTAAATGACCGGAGTATTCATACGACGGAACAGCTGCTCCGGGATGAGCTGGATGCGATCCGCCTGAAAATCACAGACCTTACGAAGCTTCAGTCTAATGTGCAGGAGCGCCTTGCAACGATCCGGAAGGCGGAGGATCAGCCTCTTGAGACCGTCACGGAAAAATGGCTTCCGGCGCGGTCCTGCCATATTCTTCACTCTGGTTATCAGAAGGACGAAGAGATGGATGTACTGATGAAACAGCTGTTTAACCAGTCCCAGGACACTCTCTATATTATCGGCAGCAATCATATCGGTTCTTTGCTGCCTGCCGCATCTGCCAGGGAAGGAAATTACACTGGCTACGAGGGAGTATTTCTCATTGCCGAGGACGGTCCGGATACCTTGCCGGAAGGACGTTATCTTTCCTACAGCTACCATGGAAGCACCGTCCACAATGCCGAAGGCATCCCGAAACTGCTCTCCTACGCCCAGGAGCATGGACTTACGGCCGGGCCATGGTTTCTTGAGCTGCTCTGGGTTGATATCCATCAGTCTGCGGACCCGGATGAACACATCACAGAACTTCAGCTTCTTGTCACCTGAAAGGACATCCCCGTTTTTCGGAGATGTCCTTTTTTGATGCTTTTATTTTTCACCTGATTCTTTCGGCCTGCTTTTTCGCTTTCCGGAGCGTCCTACAGATTTTTGATCCTCTCTACTGCCGCCTTTGTATTTTCGTAAGTACCGAATGCAGTCAGACGGAAATATCCTTCTCCTCTTGGTCCGAATCCGGATCCCGGTGTTCCTACAACGCCTGCCTGTGCAAGCAGATAATCAAAGAACTCCCAGGACGTCATGTTGTCCGGTGTCTTCAGCCAGATATACGGCGAATTTACGCCTCCGGATACAGTATAGCCTGCGTCTTTCAGCCCGTCATAGATTGTCTTTGCGTTTCTCATGTAGTAGGCAATCTGCTCTTTTAACTGTGCTTTTCCTGCCTCGGAATACACTGCTTCTCCTGCTTTCTGTACGATGTACGGAGCCCCGTTGTACTTGGTTCCGTGACGTCTTGCCCAAAGGGAGTGAAGCATCACGTCGCCGCATTTGAGATCCTTCGGGATCACTGTTGCGCCGAGACGCACTCCTGTAAATCCGGCATTTTTGGAAAAGCTGCGAAGCTCGATGGCACAGGTTCTTGCGCCTTCACACTCGTAAATCGTGTGCGGTACGTTTTCCTCGGAAATATATGCCTCGTATGCTGCATCATAAATGATGACGGATCCGTTTTTATTTGCGTAATCTACCCACACCTGAAGCTGGTCTTTTGTGATGGCAGATCCTGTCGGATTGTTCGGGAAGCACAGATAAATCAGATCCGGCACTTCCTTTGGAAGCTCCGGCACAAATCCGTTTTCTGCCGTACACGGCATGTAGATCACATCGCTCCAGATTTCGGACTTCGGATCATAGGTACCGGTACGTCCTGCCATGACGTTCGTATCCACATATACCGGGTATACCGGATCGCAGACAGCGATTTTATTGTCCTGGTCAAAGATCTCCTGAATGTTTCCGGAATCTCCCTTTGCTCCGTCGGAGATAAAGATTTCGTCTGCGTAGATCTCACAGCCTCTTGCCTCATAATCATTCTTTGCCATTGCACTTCTCAGGAACTCGTATCCAAGATCCGGGGCATATCCGTGGAATGTCTCTGCGTGCGCCATTTCATCCACCGCGCTGTGAAGCGCATCGATAATCGCCGGTGCCAGCGGCTGTGTCACGTCACCGATTCCAAGCCGAATGATAGATTTGTCCGGATTTGCTTCGGTATATGCCGCTACCTTTTTTGCAATATTTGAAAAGAGATAGCTTCCTGGAAGTTTCAGATAATTTTCATTAATTTTAAACATACCTTGTCTCCTTCTCTTTATTTCTTTAATGTATTAAACTCATGCCGCGTCTATCATAACACATTTCAAGAAACACGTAAAGGAGATTTTTCAGATCCGTAGTACAATTTCGTACTACGCTTATTTTTTTATCTATCCGACACTTCCGGGGTACTCCCCTTCACATACAAAACGGCATCCTCCGGTCAGATACATCTGCCCGTCACTGTCCCATTCCACTTCCATCATACCTCCCGGCATTTCAATATTCACTTTCTGTTTTGTTCTTCCGCTCCGGATGGCCGCCGCTGCCGCGGCACAGGCTCCGCTTCCGCAGGAAAGGGTCTCCTTACTTCCTCTCTCCCATACGCGGATTTTCATACCGGTCTCGGAATATACCTGCACCAGCTCTACATTAATCCCGTCCGGAAAGTCCGAATGGGTACTGACAGCTTCCGCCTTTTTCATATTCCATGTTTTCCAGCTTCCCTCCTCCGGCTCCATGAAAATGACTGCATGAGGATTTCCCATAGAGACAATCATCATCTCCGTCTTCTGTCCTTCCATCGAGATCACGTGAGGCTCCTCCTCAATAACCGGGGTGCCCATGGCCACTGTAGCCTTTCCGGAATCTTCCAGAATCCGGACCGTATGGATTCCACTGTCGGTCTCTACCGCAATCTCCTCTTTTCGTATCTTTTTATAATCATAAAGATATTTTGCCACACAGCGGACACCGTTTCCACACATTTTCCCTCTGGACCCATCCGCATTATACATTTCCATCCGGCAGTCTGCCATATCGGACGGACAGATCAGAATCATTCCGTCCGCTCCAACGCCAAAATGGCGGTCACTGATTTTTCTCGCCAGGGTCTGCGGATTTACGATCTGCTCTTTTTCCTGATCCACGTAGATATAATCATTGCCGCATCCCTCCATTTTTACAAAATGCATCTGCACAAATTCCTCCTGTTGTTTTCTGGTATTGTATGAAGAAAAGCGGCATTTTATGTCATCCTTGGGATCTGTCTTCCTTTTACATCCATGTGATAATTGTCTCTTAGTATCATCTCCGAAACCGGAACAATCTCATATGACTTTTCCTCTATGTTTTCGATCAGTTCTTTTAATGCATCTTTTGTAAATTTTGCTTCGCTGTTCAGACGGATAATGGCTCCATTCCGGAGCTCTTCACTTTCGACCACTTCCTTGATCAGACTTCTTTTCCCATAGTTTTTCCAGTCCCGGGAATCGATTGACCAGCAGATCGTAAAAAACCCTTCCTCCGCGGCAGTCCGGATCAGTGTGTCGCTGTATCGTCCATAGGGAGGGCGGAAAAGTTCCATGGAAATCCCTTCCTCTTTAGCGGTATGTTCTGCTTCCTGCAGTTCTGCCCTGATTTCCGCGGATGTCTGTTCCGACAGATTTTCATGGCTGACTCCCATCGTTCCGATGTCATGTCCTTCCGCTTTCATTCTTCCGACCAGATCCGGATGCTCCCGCATCCATCCGGCAGTCACAAAAAAGGTGGCGCGTATCTTCTCTTCTTTTAATATGTCCAGGATCTCCCCGGTCTTTTTGTCTCCCCAGGCTGTCTCAAAGGTCAGGGCCGCCTGTTTTTCATCCGTCTCCACAGAACAGACCGGCATTTCATGACCGTTTACGCTGTTTCCGACAGTGGTGTATTCTTTTACATACCAGATTCCGCCCGACAGCAGGAAACAGGCTGCCGCGGCAAAAAGGATGTATTTCTTCCATGCTTTTTTCTGAAAAGACATAAAAAAACTCCGGAGCATCTATTGTTCTTATAGTATATGCTCCGAAGTTTTCTTTTACGCATTTACCAGATTCCCAGAAAATGCTGTATCAGAAGGCTCACTCCCGCTATTCCGATCCAGCAGCAAAGTCCCATGAAAATCGGTTTCCCGCCTGTCTTGACCAGCTTCACCAGATTCGTATTAAACCCGATGGCCGCCATTGCCATAATAATAAAGAACTTACTCAGCTCTTTAATCGGTGCAGTCACTGTCACCGGAAGGGAAAATACTGTTGTAATGATAGAAGCGAGCACGAAAAACAGGATAAAAAACGGAAAGATCTTTTTCAGATCAAAGGTTCCGCCTGCCTGCTCTCCGTTTTTCTTTGCCTTTCGCATCTGCCAGATGGAGAGAACCAGTGTGATTGGAATGATCGCAAGAGTCCTTGTCAATTTGACAATCGTCGCCGCATCCAGCGTATTGCTGCCGTGAATTCCATCCCATGCCGCTGCCGCCGCCGTCACGGAAGAGGTGTCATTGACCGCCGTTCCGGCAAAAAGACCGAACCCCTCATTGCTCAGTCCCAGAACGGCTCCGAGTTTCGGAAAGATCAGCGCCGCGATCACATTGAAGAGAAAAATAACAGAGATCGACTGGGCAATCTCCTCATCGTCCGCATCAATGACCGGTGCCGTCGCCGCAATGGCCGAACCGCCGCAGATACTGGACCCCACCCCGACCAGCGTCGAGATTTTGGATGGAATCCGCATGACCTTGTGAAGCACAAAGGCAATCACAAGTGAGGTGGAGATCGTCGCAATGATAATTGGAAGAGACTGGCGTCCTTTCTCCAGAATATCCGTCAGATTCATGCCGAATCCAAGCAGAATCACCGCGTACTGTAAAATCTTTTTGGATGTAAATTTGATCCCCGGCTGAAGGGGCTCGCTCCTTTTCACTATCAGGGCAAGACACATCCCGATCAAAATCGCAAACACCGGCCCGCCGACTACCTCAAACTGTTTTCCAAGCAAAAACGCCGGAATGGAGATCAGCAGACAGAACAAAATACCTTTATAAGTTTCCTGAATTGTTTTCATGGTTATCTCCTCTCTTTTTATTTCTGGAAGTATCATATCAAAGGAAATGAATCATGAAAAATTATATATATTTATTTATGCATAAACATATGTTATGATTAGGAAAAGGAGGCATTCTTATGCTGGATTTTCGTATTTATACATTTTTGGAAGTCTGTAAATACATGAATTTTACAAAAGCCGCCGAGGCGCTTCATATCACGCAGCCTGCCGTCTCACAGCATATCCGCTATATTGAGGAATACTATCAGACCCGTCTTTTTACATTTCAGGGAAAAAAACCGGTTCTAACCGAGGCCGGGGAATATCTGCTCCACGCCTTTACGACATTGAGCCATGACCAGGTCTATCTGAAAGAGCAGCTCCTTTCCATGCAGAAAAAAAAGCCGGCCCTGATCTTTGGCGCGACTCTTACAATCGGTGAATATGTCATGCCGCGTTTTCTGATCGAATACCAGACACGGCATCCGGATACTGTCCTGACCATGATCACGGCAAACACTCACGAACTCCTCGACCGCATCTCGGACGGAGAGATTGATTTTGCGATCGTAGAAGGCTATTTTGACAAGACCCAGTATGACTATCTGACGTTTTCCTCGGAACCGTATATTGCCGTTGCAGGAACCCCGCTTTTTGAAGACTGCCGTCCCCGCTCTCTTTCGGAGCTTCTTGATCAGAAGCTGATTGTCCGGGAGCCCGGATCCGGTACAAGGGAGATCCTTGAAAAACATCTGGAAGCCCGTAATCTTTCCATTCACGATTTTTCCGGTGTTTCCGAAATCGGGAATATTCCGGCATTGAAAGCGGTTGTCTCAGCCGGTCTTGGCATTACATTTTTGTACCGTTCCGCTGCTGAAGAAGAGCTGAAAAACGGCATACTGTTTGACGTCACGCCGGAAAATTTCTCTATCACGCATGATTTTACTCTCATATGGCAAAAGGGAAGTATGTTTGCTTCCCGCTACCGTACTATTTTTGAAGAATGGAAGAAAAAGTTATGAAACTGTCAGTTACACGTCAAAGCATAGCACGCTGTCTGAAAATCATTCTGGGCAATTGGAAAGAAATTTTTCACAGGAACCGTATTCAGCTGTTTCTGTTATCTCATCCTGTTTTCCGTCCTGCACGGTCTGGGATATGCAATCCTGGTTCATCCGGTCATCGGCATGGTTCTGGCCGGATTCCTTGTCGGCACCGGATATTATTTCTGCATCAGTTCCGAATCCACGGCTGTCGGCTTTGATGTCATTGCATTGATTCTGAACAAAAAAAAACCGAAAATCAATATCGCACTTACCATGTATCTCATCAATACGTGCGTACTGCTTTTCGGACTTCTCTCTTATGGAATTACATCCGTTCTGACCGGGATCGGCTTTACTGCTCTTCAGTCGCTGACGCTGAATTGCCTTTTGAAAAGGAAAGAGTAATCGCGGTTCCTTTTCCAACCTCACTGTCAGTCCGGATTTGAATGTTATGGATGACCGCTCCATGCTTGACGATGGACAGGCCAAGTCCTGTACCTCCCGTCTCCTTGGAGTGGCTCTTATCCACACGGTAGAAGCGTTCGAAGATCCGTTCCTGTTCTTCTTTCGGAATTCCGATTCCGGTATCTTTCACAATAATCTTCGGGCCGCTTAATGTATTGCCGACCCAGACATGTACATGTCCGCCCGGCTTATTATATTTGACTGCATTTTCACACAGATTCCAGACCATCTCATCCAGAACCCGGTAAACTCCTTCATATTCCACTTTCTCCCCGCTCAGTTCCATCGAAACATGGTGACGGTTGGCCATATTTTCCAGACGGATCAGAACGTCCTCGCAGATACTGTAGAGATCCACTTTTTCTTTTTCCAGTCCCACACCGCCTTCATCCAGTTTGGAAAGCTTGATGATATCCTCCACAAGCACAATCAGACGGCTTGCCTCTTTATAAATGCGTTCGGCAAATCCCGGCACATCCTCCTGCTTTACAAGCCCGCTTTTCATAATCTCCGCATAACCTGATATGGATGTCAGCGGAGTTTTCAGCTCATGGGAAACGTTGGCCGAAAACTCTTTACGCATCTGCTCATTTTTCTCTTTTTCTTTCTTCTGGTTTTCCATGCTGAGCAGAAGCGGCGTCAGCTCTTCGTATACATCGTTATCGATCGGATGTTCCAGATCCAGCTCATTAATCGGCTGAACGAGCCGGTTTGCCACCCACTTGGAAAGTCTCCACGCAACAATCACAAGGATCAGACCGATGCCGAACATGTAAGGAAGAATCCTTACTGCCGTACTGCTTACGCCGTCCATGGACTTCGCGACACGAAGAACCGTCCCGTCATCGAGAAGCGTGGCATAATAAAACAGCTCCTGCCCTACCGTCTCTGAGACCCGTTTGTCCTGTCCTGTTCCATTCTCAAGTGCTTCCATGACTTCTTTTCGCCGGGCATGATTCTCGTCCTTGCTGTCAATTCCGTGGGAATCATACAGTACTTTCCCGTTCTGGTCGATCTGTGTTACCCTCGTGTCGCTATTGACATCATCCATTTCCTGCAGATAATCACTTCCAAGCAGATTGATGGCTTCCTTGATGTAGGAAGCCTCCTGCCTTGCGTCCTGCTGCATGATCCGGTATGTCTGGTTGTAGACAATCCCGATAATAAATGCATATGATGTCAGGAGCGTCAGAACAATGACAAACACCATATTTCTCTGGATCTTGTTTCTCATACTTCCTCCTGGTCCTCCGTGATCCGGTAACCGACACCGCGTACGGTCTCGATTTCCTCTCCCGCTTTTCCAAGCTTCTGGCGCAGCGTCCGGATATGTACGTCAACTGTACGTGTCTCGCCGTCGAAATCATATCCCCAGATTTCCTCAAGAAGCCGGTCCCGTGTAAGGACAATTCCTTTATTGTGCATCAGTCTCTTGAGCATCTCGTATTCTTTCAGCGTCAGGCTGACATGTGCTCCGTCTACAAGGACCTCATGCTTCTTTTCATTCAGTACAATCGGGCCTGCCTTGAGTACTTCGATCTCTTCTTTTTTCTTCGTGCGCCGCAGGACCGCCTTGATTCTGGAAACAAGTTCCATCATTCCAAACGGTTTTGTCACATAATCATCCGCACCGGCGTCAAGCCCTGAAACCTTGTCGTACTCTGTTCCTTTCGCCGTCACCATGATGACCGGAATGTCTTTCGTCTTTTTATTGTTTTTCAGCTTTTTGAGAATGGCCATGCCATCCTCTCCCGGCAGCATAATATCAAGTAAAATAAGCTCTGGCAGCCGTTCTGCCAAAGCTTTAAAAAACACTTCGCCGTCTTCAAATCCTTCCGCTTCCATGCCTGTACTTGATAATGTGTATACTACCAGTTCTCTAATATTCCTGTCGTCTTCTACACAAAAAATCATTTCGTTTCTCCTGAATTTCTGTTTTCATGAACTTCTGTGGCAATGCGGTGATTTCCGGTGATGGAAAACTCTACCCATTCTGCAATATTGGTTGCATGGTCTCCGATTCTTTCCAGATATTTTGCAACCATGATGAGGTCTACTGCTGCTTCGCCTCCATCGCCGCCTTCTTTGGCAATATAATCGATGATTTCCTGTCTGATCTTGTCAAAAAGTCTGTCTACTTCATCATCCGCGGTCATAACCTTTTTGGCCAGCATCATATTCTGTTCTACGTATGCACGAACACTTTCTCTGACCATTTTAGCCGCTGCCTGTGCCATCACGCCAATGTCTTTATTGTTTTTTTCCACTTTCAGATCTGTGGAAAGCAGAATCTCTGCGATATCGGAAGCCTGATCTCCGATACGTTCCATATCCGTAATCATCTTCAGAGCCGCTGAAATCTGGCGTAGATCCTTCGCCACCGGCTGCTGCTGAAGGAGCAGTCTCAGACAAAGTCTCTCAATGTCTTTTTCCGCCTGGTCGATCTCCTCGTCAGCCTGAATGACTTCTCTTGCCTGCTCTTCTTTTCCTTCCAGAATCGCTTCTGTCGCTTTTGTGATTGCGACCTCGCAGAGCTCGCCCATTGTTGTGAGCTGCTCTTTTAATGAGTCAAGCTGCATATCGAATTTGTTTCTCATATTTAGCCGAACCTCCCTGTGATATAATCTTCTGTTCTCTTATCTGATGGTATAGAGAATAATTTTTCCGTATTGTTGTACTCAATCATTTCTCCAAGAAGGAAAAATGCTGTGTTATCGGAAATTCGTACTGCCTGCTGCATATTGTGTGTTACCATAACAATAGTATAATCTTTTTTCAGATCTGCTGCAAGGTCTTCGATCTTGGAAGTAGAAATCGGGTCCAGCGCGGAGGTCGGTTCATCCATCAGAAGCACTTCCGGTTCTACTGCCAGCGCTCTTGCGATGCAAAGCCTCTGCTGCTGTCCTCCGGACATGCCAAGGGCGCTCTTTTTCAGTCTGTCTTTTACTTCATCCCAGATTGCGGCGTTTCTTAAAGAACGCTCTACAATCTCATCGAGTTTTGCTTTGGAACGGATTCCGTGTGTACGCGGTCCGTAAGCTACGTTGTCATAGATGCTCATCGGGAACGGGTTCGGCTTCTGGAATACCATTCCAACACGTTTCCGAAGTGTGTTTACATCCATTGATTTTGCATAAATATCATCTCCGTCCAGAAGGATTTTACCATCAATCCGGCATCCTTCTACCAGATCGTTCATTCTGTTCAGTGACTTCAGGAGTGTAGATTTTCCACATCCGCTAGGTCCGATGAACGCTGTAATCTTATTCGGCTCGATCTCCAGGTTGACATTTTTCAGTGCCTGGAAAGAGCCGTAAAACAAATCCATATCTTTAATATCTATTTTGCCCATTACCGTGTCCCCTTTGTAAGTTTTCTGGCCGCAAATGCAGATAATGCATTCATTGCTACTACCACTACCAATAAGATAACTGCCGTCGCGTATGCCTGATCCATGTAAAGACCTTCACTTGACAGGTTGTACATGTGAACAGCCAGCGTACGTCCGGAAGACATCGGTGTTGCCGCAATATCCGGTACCGTTCCTGCCGTGTACATGAGCGCCGCAGTTTCTCCCATAATTCTTCCGATTGCCAGGATCACTCCTGCCATGATTCCAGGAACCGCTGCCGGAAGTACAATTCTGAAAATTGTACGGAGCTTTCCTGCACCAAGTCCAAAGCTTCCTTCCCTGTATGTATCAGGTACTGCTTTTAATGCTTCTTCTGTCGTTCTCATAATCAGAGGCAGGATCATGATAGACATGGTAAATGCACCTGCCAGGATGGAATATCCCCATCCGAGAGCCGTAACGAAAAACAGCATACCGAAAAGTCCGTATACGATGGATGGAATTCCCTGTAATGTCTCGGTTGTCAGACGGATGATTCCGACAAACCTGTTTCCTTTATTTGCATATTCCACGAGGAAGATCGCGGAAAAGATTCCAAACGGAATGGCAATGATCAGAGACAGGAATGTCATGATCACCGTATTAATCAGAGCCGGCATCAAAGACGCGTTTTCTGTATTATATTCCAACGAAAACAGTGACGGCTTCAGATTCGGAACTCCGTTGATCAGAATATACGCAAGGAGGAACAAAAGTACTGCAAATGTAATTGCGGCTGCCGCATAAATCAGTACCCTTAAAATGATACTTTCTATTTTTCTGCCTTTAGTCATGTTCGCTCCTCCTGTTCAATAATGATACACACGCATTGATAATAAGAATGAATACAAACAGCACAACTGCTGTCGCAATCAGCGCTTCTCTGTGAAGATCTGCTGCATATCCCATCTCCATTACGATGTTTGTTGTCATCGTACGCACACCTTCCAGAATACCCTGCGGCATTCTCGGCTGGTTTCCTGCTACCATGATAACCGCCATCGTCTCACCGATCGCACGTCCGATACCGAGGACAATACCGGCGATCACACCGGATTTGGCAGCCGGGATTACGATACGGAAGATCGTTCTCTCCTTTGTTGCTCCAAGCGCGAGAGATCCCTCATAATACTGATCCGGCACACTTCTCATCGCGGATTCTGTAACCCCGATGATGGTCGGCAGAATCATAATTCCAAGAATAATGGATGCTGTCAGCATCGTCTGTCCGTTTCCGCCTATTCCCTGTGCTGCAGTATAATTTCTGATCATCGGTACGATCACAACCAGACCGAAGAAACCGTATACAACAGACGGAATTCCTGCCAGAAGCTCTGTCGCTGATTTTAAAAACGGATAAATCTTTTTCGGACAGTAATGTGCCATAAATACGGATGTAAAAATACCAATCGGCACACCAATCACGATGGCTCCCGCTGTTACATAAATACTTCCCATGATCATCGGAAGAATGCCGTAAATATTATTGCTCGGTCTCCACTCTTCCCCGAGCAGGAAGTCAAAGATTCCGATCTCTGACATGGCCGGGATACCATTTGCGAACAAGAAAATACAAATCAGTGCTACCGCTAAAACGGAAGCACAGGCAGCAAGGAAGAATACTCCCTGCATGCCTTTTTCCTTCCAATCTTTCATAATTACTCTGTTACCTCATCCCAAGAAGTGATTTCACCTGTGAAAATCTGTTTTACCTGATCTGTTGTAAGCTCATCTACGCTGTTGTCGTTGCTTACGATGACTGCGATACCATCTGTTGCGATTACTGTTGCTGTTACGCCCTGAGATGTTTCAGAATCTTTCAGTTCACGGGATGCCATACCGATATCGCTGATTCCTTCTACCGCATTGGATACACCTGTTGTAGAGTCACTTGTCTGAAGTTCAACTTTAACATCTGCATTCAGTTCCTGATATGCTTCAGAAAGTTTTTCCATTACCGGAGATACGGAAGAAGAACCGGATACTGTAACTGTTCCGCTTAATCCGGAAGCTGTGTACTCTGTTGTTGTATCTACCGGAATATATCCTTCATCAGCAACTACTTCCTGTCCCTGTGTGCTCATGATGAAGTTGATGAAATCCTGTGCTACATCGCTGAGTCCGTCTTTTGTTACGATGTTGAATGGACGGGACACTTTATAAGTACCGCTTTCGATGTTCTCTGCTGTTGCCTCTGCTCCGTCGATCTTCACTGCTTTTACATCATCGCTCAGAGATCCGAGGGATACATATCCGATTGCGTTTGGATCCTGTGCTACTGTGGAAAGCATAACAGATGTATTGTTTGTAACGGTTGCATCTGTTGTTGTATTATCAACTTTTTCTCCGTCTACTTCTTCTTCTACACCGAAGAGTTCTACGAAAGCTCCTCTTGTTCCGGAACCGTCCTCACGGGAAATAACGTTGATGCTTCCGCCTGAAGAAGATCCGCCGTCTCCGCCGTCGCTGCTTCCTCCGTCATTGCTGCTTCCGCATGCTGCAAGAGACATCATCATAACTGCTGCTCCAATAATTGCTGTAACTTTTCTGAATTTCATATTTTTTCTCTCCCTGATTTCATATTTTACATTTTTTCTTGTTTCCTTGTCGACAGTGCCTATCATAAAGCACAAATGTTAAATCTGTTAAAAATAAACGGTTAAATCTATGTAAAATATCTTCTCCCTTTCTTGATTTTTCATTCCAGAAACGGAAAATTAGTTTTTTATATGAAGAAATTGTAAAATCACTTTTCTTCCATCCGAGAATTTTACATGAATTTTATTGTTATATTTCAAACAATACTTGCCACTCCGATTACAGAATGATAGAATGAGTGCAAAATGTACTGAACCATTTCTTTATTATAGAAGGAATGTGGATTTTATATCAGTAGGAAGGGGAAAAGAAATGTCAGTAAAATCAGATCAGAAAAAACAGATCACAGGCCTGCTTTACTCCGTATGCGGCGGGGTGCTTTTCGCAGCCGGTGTCAATCTGTTTATTACACCGCTTGACTTGTACAACGGCGGTTTCATGGGAATTGCTCAGTTGATTCGTACCTTTTTAACTTCGGCTCTGCATCTTTCTTTCGGCCAGACCGATATCGCAGGTATCATTTATTTTATCGTAAACCTGCCTCTTCTGTATCTGGCGTGGAGCAAAATGGGACGCGGATTCTTTTTCCGTACCGTTGTCACCGTCATTGTAGAAACCGCAGCCCTTACTTTTATCCCGGTTCCGGAACGCTCTCTCATCGATGACCGTCTGACTTCCTGTGTCATCGGAGGTCTGGTGGCCGGATTTGGAACCGGGCTGGTACTGCGCGGCGGCAGTTCCGGCGGCGGCCAGGACATCCTTGGCCTTTATTTTACAAAGAAGTTTCGCAATTTCAGTGTCGGCAAGATGGCAACTATTATCAATGTCTTTGTGTACGGGATCTGTCTTCTGATGTTCAATCTGGAAACCGTGATCTATTCCCTGATCTACGGAGTCATTTCTTCCGTAGCATGTGACCGGATCCATATCCAGAACATCAATATGAGCGTCATGATCTTCACGAAAAAGCTTGGGATTTCCAAGGCGATCATGGAAGAGACGGGCCGCGGCGTCACCAACTGGGAGGGGGCCGGTGCCTACACGAACGAAACATCCTATATTCTCTTCGTCATGATTTCCAAATACGAAGTGAACCAGATCCGCCGGATTGTCCAGAGCATTGACCCGAACGCCTTTATGATCTTTACCGAAGGCTGTTCGGTGGAAGGAAACTTCGAAAAACGGTTATAAAAGGACACAAAAAACGAGCTCCGAAAAATTATTAACATTTTTCAGAGCTCTTTTTCTTTCTATTTTACGCCGGACGTTCCTCCGCAAACAGCTTTTCTATTTCGTGATGAAGCCAGGATCTTTTCTGAATCTCTATGCCGCCGATCTCAATGGATCCGTCGCTTCTCTGTACCGCTTTTCCGACTTCAGGAATCCAGCATGAGAGCACTCCTGTCCTTTCAATTCGGACTCTTCTTTTTCGTCCTTTTGTATCCAGGGCTTCCTGAACCAGTTCTTTAATCCGCTCTTTATTATAGTAGGAATCGTTCACGATAACGCCGTCCCCTGTCACAATAATCATATCTATTTCATCCTGATCACGCCCGTTCGGATCCTGATAAAGGTGTCTGTGCAGTTTATCCAGTAATGCTCCAATCCCAAAACCGGCCTTCGTTCCCAGAGTTCTTTTCATAAATATCCCTCCTTCGTTCTGGTATGAGGTAATTTTAGCACTGTCCTCATATCTCTTCAACGAAAGATATTCTTTAGAAACTGAAGATATTCTGAAGGTCCGAAAGCCGGCATTCATTCTTTTTTAATATTTCCTTTTACAGAAGACTTTGCAGATCAGTATATTCCATCTGGAAGCTTTCTGCCACATTTTTACAGGTCAGTTTTCCATCATAGGTATTGACGCCGGAGATCATGACAGGATTCTTCCTGCACGCTTCTTCCAGTCCGTGCTCCGCAATGGCAAGTCCATAGCGCAGTGTTGCATTGGTCAGAGCGATGGTAGATGTTCTCGGTACCGCTCCCGGCATATTTCCGACACAGTAATGGATGATTCCGTCCACTTCATAGATCGGATCGTCATGGTATGTAACCTTCGTCGTTTCGCAGCATCCGCCCTGGTCTACCGCAACGTCCACAATCACGCTGCCCGGCTTCATCTCTTTTAAATAAGCTTTCTTCATCAGCTTCGGCGCCGCTTTTCCCGGGATCAGTACGCTTCCGATCACGAGATCCGCTTCCTTGACTGCATTTTCAATATTGGTGTCCGTGCTTACCAGTGTCTGGATCCTTGCGCCGAAAATATCATCCAGGTACGCAAGTCTTGGAAGGCTGATATCAAGAATCGTCACATTGGCGCCCATTCCGACCGCAATCTTGCAGGCGTTGGTTCCCACGGATCCGCCTCCGATAATGACGATATTGGCCTTTGGTGTTCCAGGAACACCGGATAAAAGAACTCCGGATCCTCCGAATGTCTTTTCCAGGTACTTTGCTCCCTCCTGGATGCTGAGTCTTCCGGCAATCTGGCTCATCGGCGCCAGAAGCGGAATACTTCCGTCCCGTTCGATCAGTGTCTCATAGGCAAATCCTTTCATGCCGGATGCAAGCATCGCATCAGTCAGTGGTTTGTCTGCCGCCAGATGGAGATAGGTGAATAAAACGAGATCTTTTCTGAAATAGCCGTACTCTTCCGGAAGAGGCTCTTTGACCTTAACCATCATATCCACGCCGTCCCATACTTCTTTTGCTGTATCTACAAGCTTTGCTCCGGCTTTTTCATATTCCGCATCCGTAAAACCGGATCCAAGTCCTGCTCCTTTTTCAATCCATACTTCATGTCCTGCGTTTACATAGCTTTTTGCATTGTCCGGAATAAGTCCTACACGGTACTCTCTGTTCTTGATTTCCTTCACACATCCGATTTTCATCGTTTGCCCTCCTTCATTTCATTTTGTAGAATCGCCTAATTTTTCGATTCTCTTTGTATCGTTTTCTACATTTCTCTAAATTCATGATACAACATCGGAATTGCATTTGCAATAATTGTTAATTTTTAAATTATTGCATATTTCTCCCTCATGCTTGCCTTTTGCAGATATTTGTGATTAAATCAAGCTATATCAAACAGAAAAGAGGATCTCTATGAAAGCAATCCAGAATTTCATTCAAAACCAAAAATTAACGCGGGTGCAGTCGGCCCTCGCATCATTCGTATTAGACCATGCAGTAGAGGTCTGTTTTATGAGTTCCACCAAGCTGGCGGAAAAACTTGGCATCAGTGAGCCTTCTGTGATCCGGTTCTGCCGGGCTCTTGGCTTTTCCGGCTACACCGATTTTCAAAACGCGCTGCGGAAAGAATACCACGGTGATCTCTTCCGGATCTCGGACCGGCTCCCTGTCCCTTCCGACCGTGCCGCCGCCCTTTCCCGGCTTGATCTTCCGTCCGATATTCTTGCAAATGAATATCAGAATACATTAGGCAATCTGGAGCAGGCCCTTGCCTCCAACCGTCCGGAGACGCTGGATGCAGCTGCGGATCTGATTCTTGCTTCCGGCCGGAAATACATTGTTGCTTCCCGCGGGAATGCCTGTCTTGGTGTCTATCTGAATCTGTATCTTCACCACATGACCGATCACGTCATCCATACCGCCTCCGCATCGGTCAGTCCTTTTGACCTGATGGCGGACATTTCGTCCGACGACTGCGTGATCGTTTTCAGTTTCCCGCGCTACTCCTCCATAGACGAACTGGCCCTGAAACTTGCTAAATCCGCAGGCGCAAAAGTGATTCTCTTTACCGACAAGCCAAGCGCCCTGTTAAGTGAATATGCCGACATTCTGTTTACCATTCCGGTCAACAGCACTTCTTTCTTTAATTCTCTAAGTGCCGCCCAGTTTCTGACAGAGGTGCTTTTAAATACCATCAGCAGGAAATGCAAAGGCCGATCCATCGAGCGCAAGCTCAAAAAGATCGACCTCTATCTGGACGAGTTCGGTACTTACTGAAACGTCCGTTCCTGTTCGGTTTATTCTATCTTCATCTTTGCCAGAGCTTCCGCAAACGCGTTGTTCAGCGGCTGCTCTGCTTCTTTTTGCTGCTGTTTCATGTAACGTCTGACATCCTGTCTGCTGACATCTTTTCCTTCCCGCTTTCTTCTTGCCTCAAAGGCCGCCATCTTTTCTTTATGGCCGCAGGCACAGACAAAAGTCTGGTCCTCTCCTTTTCCGACAAGCTCCATCCGTTTATGGCAGACCGGACATCTGGCATTGGTTGTCCGCGAAACCGTCTCACGATATCCGCACTCCCTGTCCTGGCAGACGAGCAGTTTACTGTTCTTTCCATTGACTGCCAGCATCCGTTTTCCGCACCGCGGACATTTCCGGTTTGTCAGATTGTCATGCCGGAAGGTCGCTTCGCTTGTACGGATGTCCTGCATCACATTGTTGGTATACTGCTCAATCTCTTTCATGAACGTCTTCTCTTTTTGCCTGCCGTCCGAAATTTTCTGCAGTTCCTTCTCCCATCTGGCTGTCAGCTCCGGCTTTTTCAGATCTGACGGAACAAGTTCCAGAAGCTGACGGCCCTTGGAGGTAATCAGAAGATCGTTCCCTTTTTTCTCCATATAAAAAGTATTGAACAGCTTTTCAATGATATCCGCCCTTGTGGCAACGGTTCCAAGCCCGCCTTTTTCCATGGAGGTAAGAAGAGTTGCCTCGGTATAGTGTGCCGGAGGTTTTGTCTTTCCTTCCGTCACTTCCAGCTTTTTGACAGGCAGGCTCTGCCCTTTCTTCAGTTCCGGCAGAATCTGATTTTTCAGACTGTCATCTTCGTCTTCTTCTTCGATATCACTGTCATATACGGCTCTCCATCCGGCTTCCCGGATCGTCTCGCCTTTTGCCGCAAAGTGTTCTCCTTTGACCGATGCCTTGACGCTGATCTGCTCAAATTCAGCCGGCGGATAGAGCACCGCCAGAAATCTGCGTACGACAAGATCATAGATCTTACGCTCCTCCGAAGTCATATGAGTCAGATCCACGTACTGTTCTGTCGGGATAATCGCGTGATGGTCACTGACTTTGCTGTCATCCACAAACCGCTTGTCCGCTGTAAACTGCTTTCCATGAAGAGCACGTGCCAGCGCCCGGTACGGCCCGGTCTGGCATGCCTCGATCCGTTCTTTTAAGGTCGGTACGATGTCTGAACTCAGATATCTGGAGTCTGTCCGCGGATAGGTCAGCACTTTGTGATGTTCATATAATCTCTGCATAATATTGAGAGTCTCTTTGGCAGAATATCCGAAACGACGGTTCGCCTCTCTTTGAAGCTCCGTCAGATCATAAAGTCCCGGTGCATACGTCTTTCTGGATTTTTTCTCCACGCTGTCCAGCACCAGCCGTTCTCCCCGGATCTCTTCGGAAATCCGACGGATCCGCTCCGGATCAAAGGATCTCGTACTGCCGGACTTTCCATCCTGCCAGGTAAAGCAGATCCCGTCCGCATAAACTTTCAGTCCATAATACGGCTTCGGCCGGAAAGAACGAATCTCATCCTCCCTGTTTGCGATCAGCGCAAGGGTCGGTGTCTGCACCCGCCCGCAGGTCAGCTTTGCGTTATATTTGCATGTCAGCGCCCGGGTCGCATTGATTCCTACAAGCCAGTCCGCCTTTGCGCGGGACCGGGCAGCATCATAGAGATTCTGATAGTCTCTTCCGTCACTGAGACGTCCAAATCCTTCCCGGATGGCCCGGTCCGTCACGGAGGAAATCCAGAGCCGCTTCACCGGTTTCTGATTTCCTGCCTTTTCGAGAATCCATCTTGCCACCAGCTCTCCTTCCCTTCCTGCGTCCGTGGCAATAATGATCTCTCCGACATCCTTTCTGTGTATCTGGCTCTTTACCGCATTGTACTGCTTTGCTGTCTGGCGGATCACGGAAAGCTTCCATGTCTTCGGCATCATCGGAAGCACATCCATCTTCCACTCTTTCCATTCCGGCTTATATTCTTCCGGATCAGCAAGTGTCACAAGATGGCCAAGCCCCCAGGTGACAATATACCGTTCTCCCTCGATGGTTCCCTGTCCGTTTTTCTTACATTTCAGCACCCTGGCAATGTCTCTTGCCACAGATGGCTTTTCTGCGATTACTAATGATTTCATAGTGTTCCTCTATTCATTCAAAATCGGATTCCCGTCCCGATCCGTTAAAAGTTCAAGCTGCCTGCTTTCCTCTTCCGCCTGCTCGAGACATTTCAGAATCGCTTCATTCAGCGAGAGCATTTTATCGTCCAGTTCTGATACCATTTTTGCACATTCTTTCAGCTCTCTGCTGATATACTCCGGCGCATTTCCTTCAAACTTATAGTAAATCTTGTGCTCCAGACTGGCCCAGAAGTCCATGGCAATCGTCCGGATCTGGATCTCTACCTTCGTGTCTACCACACTGTCCGTCAGGAAAATCGGAACCGAGATCAGCATATGATAACTTTTGTATCCGCTTTCCTTCGGATGCTTGATATAATCCTTGATGGAAAGCACTTTCAGATCACTCTGATTGCCGATCATCTCAGCCAGACGATAGATGTCCGAAGTGAACGAGCAGATCAGTCTGACTCCTGCAATGTCATTGATATACTTTACCATATTTTCAATGGAACTTTCATGTCCCTGTCTCTTCAGCTTCTTGACGATGCTCTCCGGTGTCTTGATTCTCTTTTTGATATGTTCAATCGGATTGTACCGATGTACATGCTGGAACTCATCATTTAAAATTTCCAGCTTTGTGCCTACTTCTTTTAATGCCGCGTTATATAGAAACATCACGGTTTTCCAGCTGTCTACATCTTCATAGTTTTTTACATTCATCCTTTTCCACCTTTCACGAAAAAGACTGCATTTTTATGCTTACCGCATTTACGCGCCATTTTACAGTATAACATATTTTTATATGTTTGTCATTTATTTCACATTTTCTATATTATTTTCTCTACTATATTAAAATCTGGCACATCTTCATTGTGCATAATGCCGATTCATGGCTTTCGGGTGTAACACCTGCGCAGCAGGCCGGATCAACCCGGACCGGCAGCTCCGGCACATACGCTTTTGCCAGGAGGGCATTGGACACAACACAGATATCTGTGCAAAGACCGATCATCTCCACGGCATCATATCCACCGTCCCGGATATACTCTGCAAGCGGAACGCTTCCGAATGTCGTCTTGTCAAAGACACTGCGGCCTTCCGAATACGGACGGATCTCCGGAATCAGCTCCCATCCTTTGTTTCCTTTGATACAGTGTTCCACCGGCAGGAGACGTCCCTCCTGAGTTTCCGGATACTGCTCTGTATGTGTATCTCTTGTAAAGACAATCTCCTGCCCTTTCTTTACATATTCCTCAATCTTGTTTTTGACATTGTCCACAATCCCGCAGGCCTCTTTCGTCCCAAGGCTTCCCGTCACAAAGTCATTCTGCATATCAATCACGACCAGAAGTTCTTTCATTTTCTTCCTCCTCCCTGCATGTTTTCTGTATTGTAACACGATTTCCAAAGTGCGTAAAGGAACCCTGGACAGACGTATGTGTCAAGTAATCGTTGGCACTTTTTCTTCTTTTTTTGATATCAGTTTATTTCTTTTATTTTCAGACAATTCAGTTCGGACTTTATCTGATCATTTTATGTTTCTTTTTAACAGAATGCTC
>NZ_BSBO01000040.1:0-35979 GCF_027924685.1 Sellimonas catena | reverse complement strand
TGTTTTATTTTGCAACTAACATCATAAAGAAAAACTGTATGATTGGGAAGTAGGGATTTTCTCTGCTTCCCTTTTTATTTAGGAAAAATTCCTATTTTTGCCAATAATAATTATACACTAACTTTTGGTTTTGATACATTTTTTCTGGTAGTCGATTCTTTTTTTAACATACAGGAAGAAAGGCATCCTTCCTTTCCGGTTCGGGAAGCAGGGATGCCTTTTTCACATGTCACATTCTTTTGTTCAGAAAGAGTTATTTACCAGCCATCTGTCTTTCCTGTTCTTCGATCATCTTCTTGACCATATAACCGCCGACAGATCCGTTCTGTCTGGAAGTAAGGTCTCCGTTGTATCCGTCTGTTAACGGAACACCGAGTTCGTTTGCCACCTCATATTTGAATTTGTCTAAAGCACCTTTTGCTTCTGGTACGGCTGCTTTATTAGATGAACGATTTGTCATGATAATGTCCTCCTTTATCGTCATGTGTTTTTTTGTAACTTTTTGTTACATTCATAGTATATGAACATTTTTGTGAAATACTCTGGTAAAAACAGGAAAAATAGAATGAAACCCGTTTTCTCCACAGGATGATAATTATAAAACAGGCATGCGGTTTCATACAATTTGTTCCCGAAATGTATTGCATTTTCCTCCCGATCTACTATTATATAAATATGTCGAAAAAAGGAGGACAACTATCATGATATTTATATACCCTGCGGTTTTCCGCAAAAAAGAAGACGGACGCTATCATGCGTTTTTTCCGGATCTGGAGTGCTGCGAAGCTTCCGGAGATACTCTGGATGAAGCCGTTGACAATGCCAACGAAGCTGCCAGAACCTGGATCAGTGTAGAACTGGAGGAGAACGATCCGGTTTTGCCGCCGATTACCGACCCGGAGGATATCAAGACACAGGATGGAGACATTGTCCGGAATATCGCTGTCAATATACGTTTTTACGAAGGCTGGGATGAATAACCGTATGTAAATCAGAAAAAGACGGCCTTTTTGGCCGTCTTACAGTACATGAATATTATCCCGGTCTGCTCTTCCATATACAGGAAATTCCCTGATTTCTTCCGATGACGCGGCTTCTGCCGCCATCTGAAGAATCCCTGCATCCTGAAAGATATCTCCCAGTTTAAATTCCATCAGTCCGCTCTGTCGGATTCCGAACAGGTCTCCCGGGCCTCTCAGCTTTAAATCTTCCCCCGCGATATAAAATCCATCATTGGAATGATTGAGGATATCCAGCCGTTTTTTCGTCTCTTTCGCCCTGGATGCCGTCATAAAAATGCAGTAGGACTGAAACGCCCCACGGCCAACGCGTCCGCGCAGCTGGTGAAGCTGTGCCAGGCCGAAACGCTCCGCATTCTCCACCATCATCACCGTGGCATTCGGTACATTGATCCCCACTTCCACAACTGTCGTAGAGACAAGAATCTGAATCTGGTTTTGGGCAAACTTCTCCATGATTTCATCTTTCTGCGTCTGTTTCATCTTCCCGTGAAGATAACCTACCGTCACTTCCGGCCCCATCCGTTCGGACAGCATCGTGGAGTAATCAATGACATTTTCCGCCTCCATGGCTTCGCTTTCTTCCACCATCGGACAGATGACGTAGCACTGTCTTCCCTCTTCCACCTGCTTTTTCATAAAGCGGTAGGCCGTCTCCCGGTATCCGGTATCCACCACACAGTTTTTGATTGGCAGACGGTCTTTCGGAAGCTCATCGATGACAGAAAGATCCAGATCTCCATAGATGATAATCGCAAGTGTTCTCGGAATCGGAGTGGCACTCATAACCAGAATATGCGGCATGTTTCCCTTCTTTGCCAGAGCCTCCCGTTGTCTGACTCCAAACCGGTGCTGCTCATCCGTAATGACAAGTCCCAGATTGCGGTAATTTACTTTCTCCTGAATCAGCGCATGGGTACCGATAATAATCTGTGATTCTCCTGTTTCAATCCGCTCGTACGCCTCCCGGCGCTCTTTTGCCTTCATGGAACCGGTCAGAAGCTCCGTGCGAAACGGAATTCCATATTTCTCAAACATTTCGCAGACGGACTGGTAATGCTGCCTTGCAAGCACTTCCGTCGGAGCCATCATCGCTCCCTGATACCCGTTGCAGGCCGCTTCCAGAAGCGCAAGCACGGCCACAATCGTCTTACCGGATCCTACGTCGCCCTGTACAAGACGGGACATGGTGTAATCCCCCTGCATATCCTTCCGTATTTCCTTCCAGACTTTTTTCTGCGCATTTGTCAGTTCAAACGGAAGCTGTGACAGAAAATCGTCCACTTCCTGCTTTTTTTCCATCCGACAGCCATTCACACTCGTCTCTTTTTCTTCTTTCATCTGGCGGATGGCCAGAAGGAATTCCAGAAATTCTTCAAAGACAAGCCGTTTTCTCGCATACATGTACATCGTTTTATCTGCCGGAAAATGGATGCCCCTGAGAGCGTAATTGTACTCGCACAGATGGTATCTCTGCCTGATGCTTTCGGGAATCGTTTCCCGCTGCAGATGAATATGTTCCAGCGCTTCCCGGACCGCCTTCATGACCGTCAGATTGGAAAGCCCTGCAGTCAACGGATACACCGGCTGCATCGTATTGAGCTTTTCCTGATATTTCTCCACAGGCTGAAAGATTTCCGGATGCTCCATCACGAGTCCGCCCCGTTTATTCACCACCCTGCCTCTGACAATAATCCGGCTTCCGGACCGGAGCGTATTGCGCAGAAACGGCATCCGGAACCAGAGGACTTTCAAAGTTCCCGTCAGATCCCGGATCAGGGCGCTTACAGTCTGGAGCTTCCTGTTCGGTGAAACCTGGACACTCCCAAAAACACAGCCTTCCACGGCAGCAACTGTCCCTTCCTCCAGTTCACTCACCGGAACCGGGGCCTCATAAATGTCATAGGTTCTCGGATAATAGCGCAGAAGATCTCCTGCTGTATAAACTCCCATCTTCTGAAACAGCATTTCTGTTTTTTCTCCGATCCCTTTGATTTCTCTGACTGGAGAATGCTCATTCATGTATTTCTCTCCTTTATACAGGAAAAGGATACTTTTTCGAAGTATCCTTTTCTGTTTCTTCTATTTTATCTTTACTTATTCGACCGACATCACATAGTAATAAATCGGCTGTCCGCCACGGTGTGCATCGACATCGAGATCCGGATACGCTTCCTCAACTTCAGAAACAAAACGCTCCGCTTCTTCCTCGGAAATGTCTTCACCGTAATAAATACTGATGAGTTCCGAATCTTCTGTCACCAGTTTCTCCAGAAGTTCTTTGGATGTTTCGGAGATAGAAGAACCTACGGAGAGAATTCCCTCATCGCCAATTCCCATAATATCTCCTTCATGGATCTCCTTTTCTCCGATTCTGGTGTCACGCACTGCATAGGTCACCTGACCTGTCTTTACAGTCTGGATAGCCTCAAGCATCATCTGCTCATTCGTATCCACGTCTTCTTCCGGCGAAAAGCTGATCACTGCTGTAATTCCCTGAGGTACTGTCCTGGTCGGAATCACAATGATATCTTTATCTCTTGTGAGATCTCTTGCCTGATTTGCGGCAAGTACAATATTTTTATTATTCGGCAGGATAAAGATCGTGTCGGCATTCACTTCATCAATCGCCTGAAGCATATCATCGGTACTCGGATTCATGGTCTGTCCGCCCTCAATGATATAATCCACTCCGATTTCTCTGAAAATCTCATTCATGCCCTCGCCAATGGAGACCGCGATAAAACCGGTTTTCTTTCTCTCTTTTTTCTCCTGCTTTTTCACTTTTTCCTGCGCTGCAAGCTTTTCCGCTTCCTGAATGACTCTCTCATGATGCTCCTCGCGCATATTGTCGATCTTCATCCGTGTCAGCTGACCGTAAGTCAGCGCTTTCTGAATGGCAAGTCCCGGATCGTTTGTGTGTACATGCACTTTCACAACTTCGTCATCTGCCACACAGACAATCGAGTCACCGATGGACTCCAGATATGCCTTGAAGTCCTGCTCCTCCTGTTCAGAAAACTCCCGTCCTGTCAAGATAATAAACTCTGTGCAGTAGCCGAATTTGATATCCGTCTCCTCCATCGGCGCTTTACGCACAGCAGACGCTGACGGCGCCGCAGACGGCTCAATCGATGAATAGTCAATTTCTTTCCCAAGAAATGCGTCATACGCTCCTCTTAAGACTTCCAGAAGTCCCTGTCCGCCGGAATCCACAACTCCCGCCTCTTTTAATACCGGGAGCATTTCCGGAGTCTGATTCAGTACTTCCTGTGCATGATCCAGAATCTTCGGGAAGATTTCCGCAAGATCATCGGTCTCAAAAGCAAGTTCCTCCGCTTTTTCCGCAATTCCTCTTGCCACGGTAAGGATCGTACCCTCTTTTGGTTTCATAACCGCCTTGTATGCGGTCTCTTTTGCACGGATGCATGCAGCTGCAATCCCCGCAGCATCAATCTCCGTCTCATCCTGGATGGACTTGGTAAATCCACGAAGAAGCTGAGAGAGAATAACCCCTGAGTTTCCTCTGGCACCGCGCAGCGAACCGCCTGAAATCGCCTTTGACAGCTCCTTCATTCCCGGATTGTCCAGCGCCCGTACTTCCTTTGCCGCCGACATGATGGTCATGGACATGTTCGTACCGGTATCCCCGTCCGGAACAGGGAATACATTCAGCTCATTGATGTACTCTTTTTTTGACTCAATATTCTGTGCGCCTGCCAAGAACATCTTCGCAAGCATGTCTGCATTTATCGTTTTAATTTCCACCTCAAAGTTCCTCCCACATTAATCGATTACCCGTACGCCTTCAATATAGACATTGATCTTGTCAACCGGCATATTGGAAAATTCTTCGACTTTATATTTTACATTGCTGATCAGGTTATCCGTAACAGCCGAAATACTGACCCCGTATGCAACAATAACATGGAAATCAAGGCGGATTCTGTTATCTTCCGTAAGCTCTACCTGGATACCGTGTGTAAGGCTGTCTTTTTTCAGCAGTCTTACAAGTCCGTCTTTCATGTTGACTGCCGCCATCCCCACGATTCCAAAGCACTCTACTGCGACAGAGCCTGCATATTTGGCGATCACTTCCGGTGAAATGGTGATGATTCCCAGTTCCGTACTCATGCTGCCTTTCATACTAAGATACCTCCAATTCTTATCTATACTTTTTTCAGTTCTTTCCATGAAGTATTCTGCTTTATTATACCTTGTTTACACACATTTTACAACATCATCTCTTCATGTTATCTGTAAAACAGTGAAAAAATTATGATTTCCGGGAAATAAACTCTTGCATTTCCGGTATATATCTGATATCATAGTTAGTGTTGTGAGTCCTCGATTTGAGGACTAGTAAGAGCGTTAGGAGGTGTAATCATGGCGAAATGTGCTATTTGCGAAAAAGGGGCTCATTTTGGAAACAATGTCAGCCACTCTCATAGAAAAACACCAAAAATGTGGAAATCTAATGTAAAATCTGTTCGTGTTAAAACAGAAGGCGGAGCAAAGAGAATGTACGTATGTACATCCTGCTTAAAATCCGGAAAAGTAGAAAGAGCATAAGTTCTGCATACACAAAAACCAGGAATCTTGTCATCCTGGTTTTTTTGTTTCTTAATTTTTATCAGCAGCAGAAAAAAACATAGCCCAGTACGAGAAATACTGCCGTTATGCAGATATCCCAAACCAGACCCGGCAGGAACATCGAAAGAATCAGTCCTGCCGCGATCATAAAGCATGCAAATCCAATCACTCTTTTCATTCGATATCCCTGCCGTTTTGTTTCTTGATTTTATATATGCAGTTTTTCAGCCTTTTATTCGTTTTCTTTTTTCCCTTCGTCCAGAATCTCGTTGACTTCTTCTTCTGTTACCTTATTCTCGTCTCTTGTCCGGAAACGCTCCACGAGATCCGGTACCATGTCCAGAATCTTTGTGATCGTATCCTGATTTTTAATATTAACCAGTCTTGTCGTCCCGTTCTGAATCACAAGCACTGCGCAAGGAGTCATCTTGCCTCCCAGTCCACCGGCTCCCTTTTCATTCTTATCTGCGGTAAAAGAACCTGCCCCTACAGAAAAGGACACGTCCACAAGCGGGAGGATGATCGTATCTTTTACATGGATCGCCTCACCGACCACCGTCTTGGATGAAATCACATTATCCATTCCGTGGAACAATGCTTCCATCGTTGATTTGAAATTACTCTCTGCCATTTATGATTCCTCCTTCTTCTGGCGTTTTAACAGATGCAGTACTTCTTTTGCGGTACTGCGGATATTCTTATCTGCCACAAGCCTGACAGCCGCTGCTGCCAGATGGTTCATCCGAAGATGTCCCTTGATAAATATACTGCCATTTAATGCAGGTTTTTCAAAATCAGGTGCAATCTGAAGCCATTTCCCGAAGAACGGGTAGAAAAGCGCAAGCCAGGAAAGCAGTTTCCCGGTATAATACGGATCGTCAAACCCATACTCCACATACCCTCGCGCTTCTTTTGGCATCCATGTCTTTATGAAATGAATCAGAACTATCTTCCCCTTTTTGAAGGCAGACTGATGTACTTCATCTTTGATAAACTTTTCTATCCTGTCTTTTGTTTTGGACAGCGTCTTTATCTTATCACAGATTCTTTGAAATGTATACTTGATTTTCCCGGAAATCCGCTGCCATCCGGATTCCTTTTTCTCGCCTTTCCGGCTTTGCGGCTTTTCTTTTGCGCTCTTTTCTTCCTGCTTCTTCTCCGGATCCGGCTTTTCTTTTTTTACAGCTTCCCGCTTCCGGGAATCATTCTCTTTTCCTCTGCCTTCCTGCTCTTCCGGTTCTCTTGTACCGCCCTCAGGTCTTCCAGGGACTTTTTTATCCTCTTTGTACTTTTCAGGAGTCTCTTTTTCCTGAATTTCTTCCTCCGGCTCCTCGTTCTTATCCTGCCCGATCTTTTTCCATGCAATTCCCGCCATCCAGTGAAATTTCTGATTTTCGTAGGCTGCCTGAAAACGGATCAGTCGGAAAAAATACCGGATGGAAATCTTTCCTGTAATCTTTTCCGGCTCCTCAATGTCCCCGGACGCACTCAGTTCATACCGGACCGGTACAAACAGAACCGTCAGAATTCCAAGCAGAAGAAGTCCCAGAACAAGAAGAAGTAAAATCCCTGCTATCTTTAGAATCCACAGTAAAATATGTACGATTATCATTCTAATTTCCCTGCCGCTTCAAAATATACTGCCGGATATCCGCATCCCCTGTCTTGTCCACTGTCTCTTCGGCAATCTTCCGGACAAGCTCCAGCGCCTGCAGATATCCCTTTGCCAGGCCTACCACAAACACATCCTTATCCCGGTACCATTCCTGATTCAGCATCCCGCTGTGATAGATTTCCAGCTGATTTTTCTCATTTTCCGGCAGGGCAATCAGGTAGACCCGGAACTGAAATTCTTTCTTTTCCAGATGTTCCATTATCTCCTCTTCCCTGCCTTTTAATTCTTCACTTACATACAGATCTTTCAAATACCGCATTGTAAAGCACCTCTATTCCGCATAGAATGCCTCGAAGACGTCTCCCGCAACATCCGTCGCAACATCACCGGTACTGTCGGAGTTTTCGATCACAACAGCCAGTGCAAGATCCGGATTGTCCACGTTGGAAAATCCGATAAACCAGGAGTGTGTTTTCTCTTTATCATCACTGTACTCACTTGTTCCTGTCTTCCCTGCGATGGAAACCCCAAGAGAATTCAGGGAACGGGCTGTTCCGTATTCCACAACTCCCTGCATATATTCTGTCAGCTGAGCTGCCTCCTCGGAGGTCATCAACTCTTTGTAAGACTCCGGAACGTATTTCTCTACCGTCTCGCCCTCTGCACTTGTAATCTGATCTACCAGATACGGCTGCATCAGAATTCCATTATTGGCGATGGCAGATGTAATCAACGCCATATGGTACGGACTCACCTGAAGTTTTCCCTGTCCAAAAGCCGTCATGGCGATGGCAGCGTCTCCATCATCGTCCTGCAGATTGAATTTGCTTTCATTATAGACAAGCGGACACGGAAGCTCTGAATCAAACAGAAGATCCTCTGCCGTATTGCGGAACTCATCGATATCCAGGCTGAGTCCGATGTTGGAGAACGATGTGTTGCAGGAATATGCCAGGGAATCTGCCAGATCGACCGTTCCATGCACATCATTTCCAAAACAGTGAATTTCATTTTTCCCTGCTGTGATTTCTCCTGTACAGCGGTAGGTATAATCCTGATAATTTGCATTCTGGCGCATATACGCAAGAGTTGTCACTACCTTGAATGTAGATCCCGGAGCATACTGTCCCTGCGTCGCACGGTTGACAAGAATTCCTTCCGTGTTTGCGTTTAAGCTTTCCCAGTCCTCCACAATGGTATTCGGATTGTAGGACGGTTTGGAAACCATCGCAAGGATCTTTCCCGTACTAGGCTCAATCGCCACGACTGCTCCCCGGTTGTTTCCGAGCGCATCGTAAGCCGCCTGCTGGAGATCCGTATCGAGTGTCGTGGTAATATTGTTTCCTGCGCTTTTCCGCCCTCTGAATTCATTCAGAAGCTTTGTCCGGAACGAAACATTTGAAGTCTGAAGCTGGAAATTCTGCGAGGACTCCAGACCGGTCTTTCCTTTGTCCGAATATCCGACGACATGGGCAAAAAGCTCTTCGTACGGATAGGTTCTCGTCTGGGTGCCGTCTTCATTTTCCACAGACTCGGCAAGGACATTTCCATCCTTGTCCAGAATCGAGCCCCGGAGCACCTGGTTTTCATACAGATCCATCCTTGGATTTCTGGAATCATTGATAATTTCTCTTCCCTGTACCACGTTGAAATAGGAAAAATAGCCGATCATTCCCACAAAAAGAAGAACAAAAAAGTAAGTTACAAAAACATACTGGCGGTTCGCCTTTTTCTTCTTTTTGGCACGTCGCCTTTCTTCCTGCTGTTCTTTCTTCTTTTCTGCCTTTCCGGGCTTCCTTGGAGCCGGCTTACGGTCTCCGTACACGCTGTGAGTTCCGGTTCTTAGAGTTTCTTCTTCGATCTCCCGACGGAGCTCCCGCTGAAGGCCTCGTTCCATTTGATCGAGGTCTTCCGGTCTGCTGTGCCTGCCGTCTTCTCTTCGCCCGTAATTGTCTCTCTCTTTGTCGTTCAATATCCTCTTCCTCATCTTCTCTTAAAATATACAGCCCCTGGATGATCGCAAACATGATCATCGTGCTTAAAAGGGAACTTCCTCCATAGCTCACAAGCGGCAGGGTCACACCCGTAGACGGGATAAATTTGATTACTCCGCCGATCGCAAGAAATACCTGGAAGATATAACAGGTTCCAAGTCCCAGCGCTACCAGTTTATAAAAGCTGTCTCTTAACTGCATCGCAATATTCAGAAACATAATGTAGCAGCTGACACAGATCAGAATGATGCAGATCGCAAAGACAGCTCCCAGTTCCTCCGCAATCGCGGAGAAAATAAAGTCTGTCGTAACAACCGGAATCTTGTCCGGAAGTCCCTGGCAGAGTCCAAGGCCGAACCATCCTCCTGTGCCGATCGCAAACAGCGACTGCGCCACCTGATATCCCCCTTCATTATAGACCGCGAACGGGTCTCTCCAAACCGTTACCCTCGTCCTCACATGAGAAAACAGAAAATATGCGGCTACCGAAGCAACACTTCCGGCTCCCACGCCTGCCGCAATATAGAGCGGCTGCCGTGTGGCCACATACAGCATCACAAGGTACACTACAAAAACAATCAGTGCCGCTCCCAGGTCTGTAGAAGCGACCAGAATCAGAACATGCAGCGCCGCCACGATCGTTGTGATAACTACATTTCTGAAATCCTTTGCCCTGTAGAGACTGGATGCCACAAAAAATACAAATACAATCTTCACGAGTTCTGACGGCTGCACACTGATTCCCGCCACTTCAAATCCAAGCATGGCTCCGTTTGATACCCGTCCTACAACAATAACCGCGGCAAGTGCCGCAACACCGACCACTGCATAGACCAGTTTCAGTCTGCTTAAAAATCTGGCTTTCCGGATAATGACCGGAACAAACAGCGAAATGACACCGGATGCCGCTACAATAATTACCTGCTTAACCGCATTGTTATACGAAAGCCTTGTCAGCATGATAAATCCTACCGCAAGAAGCATACACATATTGTTGACAACCAGTCTGGACACTTTCGGGTACAGAAAACCATAAAGCAGAATAATTGATCCCAAAAGCGCTACCTGTATGACATAAAACACGAGAATTCTGGCCTCCTGCATACGCAGAAACAGGGTCAGAAATGCCAGGAAGTGGATCATGAAGATCCAGATGCTCTGCCTCCTTAAAATCCACATCTTCGTATAAGCATCGTGATATCCGAACACGCTGAAACACTCAAAAGTATAGATTACCATCATCAGCAGAATCAGATATTTTGAAATTTCCATTATAATATTAAACAAATTGCCACCTACTTTATTCCCCTTTTAAAATGTCCACGCGTAAAATCATCAAACTGCTCTGCTGCCTGCGGATACCCTCCGTCTCTCAGGAAGCCGTCCCCGTAAAGCCTGATTACTCTCCTTGTCTCATCGGCGTCCTCCAGCGAAAATTCCAGCCGGACATTGTCAATCCCGATCCGTTCGATCTCCGGAAGCAGATCCAGCAGCACAAGCGGCGCCGTATTATAGATAATATTATAACATGTATCACAATAATTTTTTACATAAAATGTCTTCTGATACCGGTCCTTCAGTTTTGTGACAGCTGCTTTTCCATCGCAGTGTCCCGTAGATTTTTTTACGCATCCCGCGCTGATCATCATCGGAGCATATCCGTATACGACCATCTCTTCTTCTCCGGAAACGGTTTCACGAATCTCCTGGCTGTTCAGCTCTAATGATACTGTTGTACCATTTATCCCTGCATTTTTCAAGAATTCTACAGCTTTTTTGTTCAATGTATACAAATGATGGTCCGCCTGAACCTTGTTTTTCCATACTTTTTTTTGCAGATATGACAAAGATTCCAGATTTCTCACGAGCGCACCATCCCACGGGAACGCTTCCAGATCTCCCCAGATTCTGTCGTAGAGCCGTTCGGCCTGTTCTCTGAAAATGTGAGGAAATACAAGATACCATTCGGCTTTCCTTGTTTCAAAAAGTGCCCGGATCTCCGCTCTTCCCGATCCGGACGCAAACAGGTCGGCCGCCAGATGGCTTTCCACGTAGATACGGCCTGCGTCTTCCTCCTGTACCGCTGCAGCTAACTGTTCTCTTGTCTGCACAAGAACAGAAAGCATCCTCGCATGCGGATCCCGGACAGTTGTACCGGTCTCCTTTTTCTCCGGTATCTCCGGACAGGATCTTTCATACTGTCCCAGAATGGCATCTTCCAGCTTCTGTGCCGCCTGTCTGCGAAGCTCATTGACAACCTGCATCGGGAAGAAAATCCCTTCGTCCATCTCAACAGCCATCTTCTCTGTCCGGAACGGAGTATTCCCCATCTTGCCAAGCTGCTTTTCCACTCTCGCCCGGTCCAGCGGCTGCTTTTTCGCCTCTTCCGGAACCATGCCCTCGGCGCTGACCTCGATGCTTCCCATCCTGAGAGTCAGCCTGGACGGCTCTCCGGCACGGAACACTGCCTCCGCCTGCACCGGACGCCGGATATCAGCGGTTTTCAGATGATCCCGGATCTCCCCGATCAGGCTTTCATTCCGGACTCTTGACAGAATCGTTCTCGGCTTCACTGCCGTTCCCTTTGCCACGAGAATCTGGAACTGGCCGCCCTTTTTTACGTCCTGTCCAAGTGTAACATTTTCTTTGGCGGAGATTTCCAGAACATCGCCTTTCTGTACCGCTGCGAGTGCTTTTAACAGAAGGCTTCTTCCCTTCTGCCGCTCCACACAGGCTGCCGGAATCCCGGCGTGATTCGGCCTGTCAGGCGAAATCATCTCCGGGCCGTTCTGCATATGGTAGTAGCCCCTGCAGCTGCCGCCGCGGTTATACAGATCCATCAGTCTCATTTTGTCCTCTTCTGACACCCGGTATCCCTCTCTTCCCTTCTCAAGGAAAAGGTCTGCGTATTTCCGGTACATCCGCGCGGTCTCAGATACATACTCCGGCTTTTTCATCCGTCCTTCAATTTTAAAAGAGTCCACTCCGGCCTCAATCAGATCCGGGATGTCATCCAGAGCCATGATATCCTTCAGGCTCAGAATGCAGGATGGCTTCTTCATTCCTTCCACCTGATATTTCAGACGGCACGGCTGCGCGCACTGTCCCCGGTTGCCGCTCCGCCCACCGAGCATGCTGCTGAACAGGCACTGTCCGGAATAAGAATAGCAGAGCGCGCCGTGGACAAAGCACTCGATCTCCAGCCCGGTCTCCTCTTTCATCTTCCGGATCTCCGAAAGGGAAAGCTCCCTTGCCGGAACAATACGCTCCACACCGTATTTCTTTAAAAATCCTGCTCCGGAAGCCCCTGCCACAGACATCTGGGTGCTCGCATGAAGCGCAAGATCCGGGAAATGCTCCCGGATAAAGGAAAGCGCTCCCAGATCCTGTACCAGAACCGCATCCAGACCGTTTTCATAAAACGGCTTCAAAAACGAAAAGAGACGTTCTTCCATCTCCCGCTCTTTGATCAGTGTGTTGACGGTCAGATACAGCTTCTTTCCGTAAAGGTGTGCCTCCCGGATAGCCCGGATCAATGTCTCCCGGTCAAAATTCCCGGCATACGCTCTGGCTCCAAACAGGTCCCCTCCTGCATAGACTGCATCCGCTCCGGAACGGATCGCCGCCTGAAAGGCTTCATAAGTGCCCGCGGGTGCGAGAATTTCCACTTCTTTATTCTGTTTCTTATTATTCATCTCTTTCTATTCCTGCCTTACTTCGAAAAAAGGCTGTCCTTCGACAGCCCTAATTCTTTCGGTGATTTTTCATTTCTGTTTCCAACTGCACAATCTTCATCTGCAGCTCCTGATTTTCTTCCTTCAGCTTATCCATTGCCCTGTCCGCATTTTCCAGCTTGATCTGCGCTGAGATCAATTCGTGCTTTAAGTCATACATCTCTTTATCTTTCGATTCCATATCAATTTCAAGAGACGAGCCCTGCTCCTTTGCTTTAAAATAATCGTCCGCAATGTTCAGTGCAAGAAGGATGCTTTTTGTGTCGCTGCTCTGCTTTTTGTAGCTTTCATTCTCACTGCATTCTGCAATCTTGTGATTCAGATAATTTGATACTTTCTGAAGATACTCCTCGCTCTCAAAGCCGCTCAGCGTAAATACCCTGCCATCAATGATAACTTCGGTATAATTTTTTGATGCTGCCATAGCCGATGCTTCCTCCTCCTATATGAAGTCTCTGTTATTCATTATAAACGATCTGGTTGGAAAAACCAACCTTTTTCTTTGACATTCTCCGTGGAAGGGAATTTTACTCTTCCTTTCCCACGGAAAATCCAAGATGCTGATATGCAAGAGCCGTAGCCGTCCTCCCTTTCGGAGTCCTCTGAATAAAGCCGTTTTTCAGGAGAAAAGGCTCATATACATCCTCCAGCGTACCGGAATCCTCGCCGATGGCAGCTGCAAGTGTATCCAGTCCTACCGGCCCGCCTCCGAATTTTTCGATCATGGTCGTCAGAATCGTCCGGTCCGCATAATCCAGACCGAACCGGTCCACTTCCAGAAGATCCAGCGCAAAAACCGCTACTTCCTCGGTAATCACACCATTATATTTAACCTGCGCAAAATCCCGCACCCGTTTTAAAAGGCGGTTGGCCAGACGCGGCGTCCCTCTGGAACGTCTCGCAATCTCAAGCGCTCCTTTCGGGTCAATCTCAACTCCGAGCACCTGGGCGGAACGCAGGACAATCGTCTGCAAATCCTCAGCCGTATAAAACTCCAGCCGGTTCACCACACCAAACCGGTCCCGAAGCGGCGCCGTCAGCATTCCTGCTCTCGTCGTCGCCCCCACAAGCGTAAACTTCGGGAGATCCAGACGGATGGATCTTGCCCCTGCTCCTTTTCCGATCACAATATCGATGGCAAAATCCTCCATGGCCGGATACAGCACCTCTTCCACCTGCCGGTTAAGTCTGTGGATCTCATCCACAAACAGCACATCCCGCTCCTGCAGGTTATTCAAAATCGCAGCCATCTCCCCAGGCTTTTCGATCGCCGGACCGGAGGTCACTTTCATATTGACTCCCATCTCATTGGCAATGATCCCTGCAAGAGTCGTCTTTCCCAGCCCCGGAGGTCCGTAAAAGAGCACATGGTCCAGTGCTTCCCCTCTGGCCTTTGCCGCTTCTATATAAATCTTTAACGTTTCTTTCGCCTTTGTCTGTCCGATATAATCTTCCAGATACTGAGGCCGGAGGCTGCCTTCAATCTTCTGGTCTTCCTCCAGTGTTTCTGTCGTAATAATTCGTTTCTTCATGCTTCTCTGCCTTCCGGATAGTTATTTGAATGAACCGCGCCCTTTTGCCCGGCCCTCCTCCATTAAAACAGTGCCATCTGCCGCAGGGCCTGTTTCAGCACATCTTCTACGGTACTGTCCTCATGGATCTCCACGTTTCTGACTGCCTGGAATGCTTCGGTACTTCCATATCCCAGCGCTGTCAGCGCTTCCACTGCCTCGTTCTGAATCCGCCCTGCTCCTTCTTCATTTCCCGGAACAGACGGCGCATCCGTCTCCTGTCCGATGGTATCAGAAAGCTTCAGCTTGTCTTTCAGCTCTAAAATCAACTTTTCCGCTGTCTTCTTTCCGATTCCCTGAGCCTTTGAAATGGCCTTTGCGTCCCCCGCCATCACTGCGAACCGCAGATCATTCGGTGTCATCTGCGTCAGGATGCTGAGACCTCCCTTCGGGCCGATCCCGCTGACCCCGATGATCAGCTTAAAGACCTCCAGTCCGTCCTTTGTCAGGAATCCAAAAAGCTGCATCAGATCTTCTTTCACATGCAGATACGTATGGATCTTCACTTCCTGTCCAGTCTTCGGAAGGCTGGACATGTCACTTCCGGACATGAAAATCCCGTATCCGACGCCTCCTACATCAATAACCACATGGTTCTCGCCAATCTCCGCAAGCTCCCCTCGTATATATGAAATCATCTTTCTTCCTCCGTCAATTAAAACTGGATCCCCCTGATCCTTTTCAGCATTTCCCCGGATGCAAGCCCGATCACAAGTCCTGTAACCAGACCGGAAACCAGAAGCACCGGAACATACGAAAACACGCCATAGGTCTCCACCACAAGGGCCGCTGCCAGAAGCTGCCCGATATTGTGGAACACACCACCGGCAATGCTCACTCCCAGAACACTGACTGATTTCACATGCTTCAATCCCCACATCACAGTCAGACTCAACAGTCCTCCTGCCAGACTGTAAAGAATACTCATCAGATTACCGAACAGAAATCCTGACAGAACCACCCGCACAACGGAAAGGAGATATGCCTCTTTGACAGGCATCCTGTAAAGTGCTATCACAATCACAATATTGGCAAGTCCAAGCTTGACCCCCGGAATCCCGATCTGAAACGGTATCAACGTCTCAATATAACTGAAAATCAATGCCAGCGCCACAAACACTCCAAATGACGCCAGGCCCGCTCCTCTTCTTTCCACACTGCACCTCTTTTACTGCACGACCGCATCCGCTCCGGATGATTCTCCATCTTCAATCGATACAACAACCTCGTGAGGCAGACAAATAATACTTTCTCCATTTCTCGAAATTGCGCTGTGACGGACACAGACCTGATCCGGACAGTCCGCCTTCTCCATACTGGCGCTTCCATTTTCGATAACAAGTGTATTTGTCCCTCCATTGATCTCGATCGTCTGATCTTCATTCAGACTGTATCTGCCCTCCTCTTCGCCGTCTACATAGACGACCGCTTCGCCGCCTCCGCTTCCGGTAAAGGCTCTGTATATTCCAAATGCCGATCCTGCTACAAGCAAAATCAAAAGAATCAAAATGATATCTCCCTTTTTCATGGGGACCTCCTTCTTCCGGTTTATTTTAGCACATCCGCCCCGGCACTGCAACCGTATGTTCGATAGTGAAACCCGCATTGAAAAACGGAGCTTCCGAAATGGCCGCCCCGTTCTCATCTTCTAATATCCGTAATAATAATAGTCACTCATTGTCTCACCGTAGGATACACTTCCGATGATCACCACCAGGATCAGGAAAATAATCAGTAATACAATGAGTACCGCCTCTACTATCAGTGCCGCACGGCAGAAGTTTCTCCTGTGAATATTTCCCTTTCTGGCAAACGCCCAGTAACAGTACAGAATAATCCCTCCGCAGCATGGAATAAATGCCGCCAGCAAAGTCAACAGCCAGTCACCCATTGTCAGCGGCGTCGTATCCCACTCTTCCTGATACTGATTCCCCTGTGTCTGGTACGGCATACCGTCTCTCGTCTGTTCCCCATAAGAATAGGAAATATCTTCCTTCGGAGCCTGAGTTTGTTCCCGCTGTTCCTGATCAGGCGCAGTATATGGCTGTTTCGGCATTGTCTCTTCCTTCATAGGAACCACCTGCTGCTCCTCCGGCTGCTGAGTCACCGGAGCATCACCTGCACCGGTCTGCTCTGTCATTACTTCTTCTGTATTTTCAAAATTATTCTTATTCTCTTCCATGTGTCTGACTACCCCTTTCGCTTGTTTCATTTTATCATGCTTTTTTCGTCAGCACAACAGAAATCCCCGATTTCACAGAATCTGCATAACTTGACGCCCGTATAAGCAGTCTTAGAACGTAGTGCGGAACTGAAGCGAGACAGCGCGACGAGTACGCATGCAGGCGGCAGTTCGGTGTGAGCAGCGTAAACTTTACATGATCCGTCCCAGGGCCTGATAAATCCGGTTCAGCAGATTTCCCGGATAGTAGCTCATAGGAGATTCTCCCGGGAAGTATCGGATCATCCGGTAAATGTAAAATACAAGCATGCCTGCCAGAAGCAGAATCAGCCATTTTTGAAGAGACCGGACCTCTTTTTGAAGCACGTATCTCCGGATTACAAATGCCGTTGCAAGAAACGCAATGCCGTATATAAACGGGTTCAGATACCATGCGTCCGCGAATTCACCCCGAAGGAGACAGAACCCTGCTCTGGAAAGCCCACATCCCGGGCATGGCAGGCCGGTGACCATGACAAAAGGGCAGGAAGAGTAAAAGAAGTTCCACGCAAGAAAAAAGTAAACCGCCAGCACAAGGATAACATACCGGATACTCCAAAGATCCGCTTTTATCATCCTGATGCTTTCCATTAGCCGTTTCTTTCTGCTCATTGATTCTTTCCTCTTCCTGCCCTCACGGGATCAGTGACTCTTTTCCGTCCCGGCTATCGCCAGACCGTAGTCATCAGCTGATAATCTTCTTCGGACATTTTTCCACGCATTTTCCGCAGTTTGTACACTTTTCCGGATCAATGTGTGCCACATTATTTGTAACAGTCACCGCGTCAAATTCGCAGACTTTTTCACACATCTTACATCCGATACATCCTACAGAACATACACTCATTACATCTTTTCCCTTGTCAAGGGAACTGCACTGTACAAGATGTTTCTGCTCATACGGTACAAGCTCAATCAGATGCCGCGGACATGCTGCCACACATTTTCCGCAGGCCTTACATGCTTCCTTATCTACAACCGCGATTCCATCCTGAATATGAATCGCGTCAAACGGACATGCTGCCACGCAGCTTCCTTCTCCAAGACATCCGAATGTACATGCTTTCGGTCCTCCGTTCTGCATCATGTTGACCATGACACAGTCCTTTGTTCCGGTGTACTTATAATTTTCTTTTGCCTTTTCGCATGTACCGGCACATTTCACAAAAGCAACCATCTTTGTCATCTCTCCTGCGTCCTGACCCATGATCGCTCCTACTTTCGCGGCAACCGGCGCGCCCCCTACCGGGCAGGCATTGACCGGAGCCTCTCCTTTGACAATCGCCGCCGCAAGCCCGGAACATCCTGCGTAACCGCAGCCACCACAGTTGTTTCCCGGAAGCACCCCGGTAATTGCCTCTTCACGCTCATCAACTTCCACTGCGAACTGCTTTTCTGCGACTCCCAGGAAGACACCGATGAACAAACCTACACCGCCGACAATCGCGGCAGCAATGAGTATACCTGTCATAATCCATTTTCCTCCCTTAAATCAAACCTGAAAATCCAAAAAACGCAATGGACATCAGCGCTGCCGTAAGCAGAACAATCGGCGTTCCTTTAAATGATTCCGGCACGTCATTATGTTCTGTCTTCTCACGGATTCCTGCCATGATTACGATTGCGATTGTGAATCCGACCGCTGTCGCAAATCCATTTACCACACTGCTTAAAATGTTGTATTCATACTGTACGTTGTTCAAAGCCACACCAAGTACTGCACAGTTTGTAGTGATCAGCGGCAGGTACACACCCAGCGCCTGATAAAGCGACGGCATGGACTTTTTCAGGAACATTTCCACGAACTGTACCAGCGCGGCGATCACAAGAATAAATACAATCGTCTGCAGATATTCGATATTCAACGGCTGCAGGATAAATTCATATACAACACTTGTACAGAAGGATGCGATCGTAATAACGAAAATAACCGCTCCGCCCATACCGGCCGCTGTTTCAATCTTCTTTGATACTCCAAGGAACGGGCAGATTCCAAGGAACTGGCTCAGCACGACGTTATTAACAAGTGCAGAACCTACTGCAATGATAAATAATTCTTTCATCTGTTCCCCCTCCTATTCCTTGTCCTGACCGGAAGAAAGTGAAGAAGCACATCCGCCGCAGGAAGCGCATCCGCCTTCCGCGCAGCCGCCCTGAGGCTTCACAACTTTCTTGCCTTTCTTTTCCATATTGTTCATGATCTTGTTTCTTGTGGCTACCAGCATGGATAACACGATAAACGCGCCCGGCGCCAGGATAAAGATCGTAATCGGTTCATAGGATGACGGCATAATCTGGAAACCGAATACCTGTCCTGCTCCCAGAATTTCTCTTACGATACCGATGCAGGTAAGTCCAAATGTAAATCCAAGTCCCATTCCAAGGCCGTCGAACAGAGATGGAATAATCGGGTTTTTGGACGCGTAGCTTTCCGCACGTCCAAGAATGATACAGTTTACAACGATCAGAGGAATGTAAAGCCCAAGCGAATCATAAAGGCTTGGCACAAATCCCTGAAGAAGGAACTGTACAATCGTTACGAAAGATGCAACGACTACGATAAACGCCGGGATACGGACTGAATCTGGGATAATTTTCCGAAGTGCGGAAATCATCATATTGGACAGTACCAGTACCACCGTTGTGGAGAGTCCCATTCCGATTCCGTTGATGGCGGAAGTCGTTACCGCAAGTGTCGGACACATTCCGAGCATCATGACGAAAGTCGGATTCTCTTTGATAATACCATTATATAAACGTTCGACACATCTATTCATCTGCACTGCCTCCTAACACATTCTGATAATATCCAAGAGATGCATTGACCGCTCCTGTCACCGCTCTGGTAGTGATTGTAGCACCGCTGATGGCATCGATCTGTTCTCCCTCGCCTCCGTCTTTTGAGACATAGAAATGATCGGTCTGCTTGCCGGAATACTGCTCGTAGAATTCCTGTTCGGAAGCTTTCATACCAAGTCCTGCAGTCTCATTGATGGAAAGAATCGCGATTCCGTTTACTGTTCCATCATTCTGGATTCCAACGGACACCTGAATATCCCCGCCGTATCCGTTCGGGTCGGTAGCTGTGATCACGTATCCGATCGTTTCGCCGCCCTGTTTTGCCTCGACTGCTTCATTGATCTCTGCACCGTCATCCACGCCTGCCGCCTTGACAGCTTCCGCCGCCTCTTTGGCATCTACCTCCAGGTCATCAAAGGAATCCGCATCCTCGAATACCTGTTTGTATGCTTCCTGCTTTGCCTCTTCCTGTGCGTTGGCAATCGGAGCCTTTGTAATCTCATATACCGCGCCGAGAGCCACTCCGGAAACAAGTGTGATAATTGTCAGGATAATTGTATTTTTAATAATCTTGTTCATTATTTCTCTCCTCCTTTACCAAATGGTTTTGGAAGAGTAACCTTCTCGATCAGCGGAACAAGG
The DNA here is from genome assembly GCF_027924685.1 of Sellimonas catena. NCBI lineage: Bacteria > Bacillati > Bacillota > Clostridia > Lachnospirales > Lachnospiraceae > Sellimonas > Sellimonas catena. The sequence continues at coordinate 15,791 of NZ_BSBO01000040.1, read as the reverse complement.
ATATTGCCGATGATGATCGCATAGGAAACTCCCTCTGCAGATCCTCCGAAAAGACGGAACAGTCCTGTCAGGATACCAAGAAGGATACCGTAAATAATCTGACCTTTCTTCGTGATCGGGCTTGTCACGTAGTCTGTTGCCATGAACCATGCGCCAAGCATGATACCGCCGCCGCAAAGGTGCGCGGTGATGAAGCTCCAGTCAAATCCGTGGCCGCCGAAAATTGTGATGAAGATCACAAATGTCACAAGATAGGATCCCGGAATTCTCAGATCAATGATTCCTTTCAGAAGAAGGATAATCGCACCGATCATGATCGCGATAACGGATGTCTCACCGATTGTTCCCGGGATCTGACCGATGAACATTTTCATTGTGTCTACGTTGGCAATGGAGCCGTCCGCACGCATGGTTGCAAGCGGAGTTGCTCCGGTTACACCGTCATATGTAAAGGATGTCATTCTTCCTGTGAAAGAAATCAGGAGGAAACATCTTGCAGCAAGAGCCGGGTTCATAAAGTTCTGTCCCAGGCCTCCGAAGAGCTGCTTGACAATCAGAATCGCAAATACGGCTCCCAGAACGCCCATCCACCATGGAGCGGACGCCGGAAGGTTCAGTGCCAGCAGAAGTCCTGTGACTGCCGCACTCATGTCTTTGATTGTCACTTTTTTATGCATCAGCTTCTCATAAAGATACTCCGTAAGCACAGCCGCTGCCACTGTCACCACGACAAGAATCCACGCATTCTGATCACGGAAATTCCAGATTCCAAAAAGGGTTGTCGGCAGAAGCGCGATGATCACCCACAGCATGATATTTTCTGTAGTGTCTTTGGCCCGTATGTGCGGAGATGCCGAAATATTAAACTGTTCGTTCACTTTGTCCACCTCTCACTTTCTACTTTTTCTTCCTGTTCGCCAGAACGGTCTTTCTCATGGAGCTGATCGCCTGCTTCAGCTGCCGTTTTGCCGGGCAGACATAGCTGCAGGAACCACATTCCATACATTCCACACCGAATTCTTTTTCAAATGCCGTCTCGTCATGACGCTCTGCATAATCTGCAAGTCTGGACGGGATCAGACGGCTCGGACATGCGTCAATACATCTGCCGCAGTTGATACATGCTGACGGCTCATACATTGCCACCTCATCCTTTGTCAGGCATAAAATCGATGAAGAAGTTTTCGTGACAGGAACATCCAGAGTAAACATGGCAAATCCCATCATCGGTCCTCCGGAAATCACTTTCTCAGGAGACCCTTTCAATCCGCCTGCCGCCTTGATCAGCTCCTGCTGATTGATGCCAAGCGGAACCTTAAAGTTGCCCGGTTCGGCAATTCCATCTCCACTGACTGTCACAACACGGTCAATGCATGGTCTTCCGTTGACTACCGCATCGTAAATGTGAATGATTGTCTCCACATTGTCTACGACACATCCAACATCCGCCGGAAGCATGGAAGAATTGATGGCTCTTTTTGTCACTGCATAGATCAGCTGGCGCTCACCGCCCTGCGGATATTTGGTCATCAGTCTGACCACTTCCATCCTCGGCTCACCGCTTGTCAGCTGTTCCAGCTTCGCGATACAGTCCGGCTTGTTATCCTCCACCGCAAAGATACCCTTTGCATTATCGAAAAGCTTCAGAATCACGCGCATCCCCTCTACAAGCTCTTCCGGATTTTCCAGCATTCTGCGGTAGTCGGCTGTAATGTACGGCTCACACTCCGCACAGTTTGCAATGACGTATTCGATTTTCTCCGGCTCCTTCGGTGAAAGCTTCACCCTTGTAGGGAATCCGGCACCGCCCATTCCGACAATTCCGGCCTCTGAAATCAGATTCAGAATCTCTTCTTTGGTAATCAGATCCAGCGACCTGGTATTCAGCCTTTCAGCTTCCGTATAGGTCCCGTCATTCTCAATAATAATGGACGAAACCTTTCCCCCGGTCGGTGTAAAGTACGGAGCAATCGCCTTCACCTTTCCGGAAACAGATGAATAGACCGGGGCAGAGACAAACCCTCCGGCCTCTGCAATCTTTTGTCCTTTCAGAACCTGATCTCCGACCTTGACAATCGGGGCTGCCGGAGCACCAATGTGCTGCGAAAGCGGAAAGACCAGATCTCCTTCAGGCAGGACTTCGACAATCGCCTTGTCCTTGGCCAGACTTTTTCCATCATTCGGATGTATTCCACCCTTGAAAGTTAAAAGTCCCATCTTTTTTTCCTCCTCGTTCTTTTTTTAACATATGTAAAAACATGAAAAAATAGAGACTAAAGCAAGTAGCCTCTATTTTTACTCTGCAGCATTTATATATGCATCACAACCGGTAGTACTACTCTGCCTCTGCAACTTCCTCTTTTGCTTCCTCAGCAGCCGGCTCTAACGCTTTCATGCTTAAACTGATCTTCTTTTCTTCTTCGTTTAAATCAACGACTTTCGCTGTGATTTCCTGTCCGACTTTCAGAACGTCTGCAGGTTTCTCAACATGCGCTCTTGAAATCTGAGATACATGAAGGAGTGCGTCAACACCCGGTACCAGCTCTACGAAAGCACCAAAATCTGTCATTCTGGCTACTTTTCCTGTTACGACATTTCCCACTGCATAATCCTCAGCTGCGTGAAGCCATGGATTTGTCTCCGGGAATTTCAAAGATAATGCGATCTTTGTATCGTGAACATCTTTTACAAGTACTTTTACTGTCTCTCCTACATGGAACAGTTTCTTCGGATTATCGACACGTCCCCAGGACATCTCGGAAATATGAAGCAGTCCGTCTACTCCGCCGAGATCGATAAATGCACCGAAATCTGTAATATTCTTTACAACACCTTCTACTGTATCACCTGCATGCAGGTTTGCAAAAATCTCTTTCTGTTTTTCTGCTTTCTCAGCAACAAGAAGATGTCTTCTGTCACCGATGATACGGTTTCTTCTCGGATTGAATTCGCTGATTACAAATTCAATCTCCTGTCCCTGATATTTGCTCAGGTCTTTCTCATATGTATCTGATACAAGACTTGCCGGGATAAATACTCGTGCTTCTTCAACAACAACACTCAGGCCGCCGCCAAGAATCTGTGTAACCGGCGCTTTGAGTACTTCTTTATTTTCGAATGCTTCCCTGAGTCTTTCATTTCCTTTTTCAGCTGCGAGTCTCTTGTAGGTCAGTAATACCTGGCCTTCCCCGTCGTTTACTTTTAAAACTTTCGCTGTCATGGAATCTCCAACAGATACAATGGTTGTCAGGTCTACGTTCGGTTCGTTTGTATATTCGCTTCTGGAAATAATTCCGTCTGCTTTGTATCCGATGTTCAAGATGATCTCATCCGGTTTCACATCGATTACTGTACCTTCTACAACCTCTCCATTGTGTATTGTCTTAAAAGATTCCTCTAACATTTGTTCAAAAGTTAAGTCTGACATTATTTTGAACCTCCTCAATTATATTATTGGGCGTGGATGCCCCTGCTGTAATACCTACTGCTTCCACGGACTTTAACTTTAATTGATTCATATTCAAATCGTCAAGAGTCTGTATGTAGTACGTATTTTCACATGCCTTCTTACATATTTCAAACAATTTCTGGGTATTGGAACTGTGTTTGTCACCGATCACAATCATCGCGTCCACTTCGTTTGCAATATGTTCAGCCTCTGTCTGACGCTCTTTTGTGGCATTGCAGATTGTATTTAAAACACTTATATCATACCTCGTTTTCATAAGAATTTCAACTAAATATTTGAATTTATTGTAATTAAATGTCGTCTGCGAGACAATACAGATTTTATTGTCTGACTCATCTTTTAATTCTGTATTCCCAAGGCAAAATTCCCTTGCTTCCGCCTCACTTTCGATCACGCTCACCCGGTTTCCGGCCCATCCGCGGATCCCTTTCACCTCCGGATGTTCCGGATTTCCAATGATAATAATGTACTTTCCTGCTTCGCTTTCCCGCTTCACAATATCGTGGATTTTTTTCACGAATGGACAGGTCATGTCCGTGTACCCGATGTTATTTTTTTCCAGAATATCATAAACGGTTTTTCCGACTCCGTGAGAACGGATAATGACATGTCCTTCCCGGAGCTCCATCAGCTCTTCTTCTGACCGGAGCACTTTGACCCCTTTCTTTTCCAGATCTTTTACGACCTCTTCATTGTGAATGACCGGACCAAAGGTATAAATATCCGGCACATTTTCTTCGCCGGCGTCCAGCCGTTCCTTTCGCTGCCGGGCCTGCTCGTAAACCGTGTCTACAGCACGTTTTACCCCAAAACAGAACCCCGCCGTTTTTGCGAGTTTAACTTCCATACTCTGTTCTCCTGTTTCTACCTATTATAATAAATCCAGCCAAAGCCGCCAGCAGAATTCCCGCCAGTGCTCCGGATGAATCAATCATCACATCCGTCACCATTCCTGCCCGTCCCGGGACAAAAATCTGATGAAACTCGTCTGTTGCCGCATAAGCTGTACTGATTCCCCACGCAGTCGCAATCATCCGCTTTCTGCCCCATGTGTCCTGACAACGGCATCTCATAAACACAAGAATGCCAAGAATGGCATACTCCGTCGCATGAGCCGTCTTCCTGACCGGATAATTAATTGCCTCTGCAAATGCCTCCTGCTCCTCTTCCGGCCATTCTTCAAAATCTTTTACGAAGATCTGGCCTACCATCCTGCCCACGAAAAGGCTTTCTTTAGAAGACTCGTCGGACGGCTGCGCCGAGAACAAAAAGATCACGACCATCCAGACAGCCACGAGGATTGTCCACATCCGTTTCTTTTCTTTCACACCCTGCTCCCCTTTATGTTTTTCTTCGTGTATTATATCGAAAAGCATATCCGGAAGTCAAGTAATGGGTGCATGGAGACGCTGGTCTGGATTTCAAAAAAATGATGATTTATTATTTATTGATTCCTTTTCAGATTTGGGATTGAATTGTTTCGGTATACTTGTCCAGAATTTTCTGCACTTCCTCTTCGGTCATTTCAAGCTCATCTGCGATCTGTGCGAGGCTCTTCCCCTTTTCCTGCTTTTTCCGAATTAATTCAAGAGTATATTCTTCGCGTCCCTCTGTTCGCCCCTCTGCACGTGCTTCTGCGATTTCTTCCCATTTCTGCATATATTTCACTCCAATCTCTTCATTGGATTTGATCTGCCGCACAGCTTTCTGGATCTTTGTTACCTTTTCGCTATGGAACATTGCTTCCTGCAGTTCATTGGTATTCTCTACATAATTCAGAAATTCAATCAGTTCCGGGCGCACTTCCTCTTTGTTCTTTCCATGTGTATTTAGAAAGATACGTGTTGCTCCATCCTGTATCTCGATTTCTTTGTCTTCTTTACAGAATGATTTTACTGTGTACTGATATCTTCCTTTTCCAAACAAGTCAAAGGGCATAATCATAATGATATACGTATCATTTAATGCATTATAACTCTGCTCTCCCGGAACCAGCAGGGAACTGTCCAGCAATCCCTGATAATACCTGCTTCGCTTTTCTAAGTCATCCCTCCAGTTTTGCTGCATTTCTGTATCATAGATATTTCCTTCTTCATCAACAGAATAGACATCCAGACGGATCGACTTCAGCCATGTGGCTGTCCTGATTTCTTTTTCTGTCTGTTCTTTGGAAAGCAGGCTGATATCCTTCCCTAAAATGATTTCCAGCACCTCTTTGCTGCATTCCTCATCTTCCATCAGCTCAGCAAACAGAAAACGGTCTAACAGCCTCAAATCCTTTAATGGTTTTATTTTGTTTTTCTGCATTTGTTTCTCCTTTTATTGTACATAAATCTCCGGGGTAATTCAATTGATTCGAAGATAAAATTCTCTTTTAACGACCACTTCCCTTTTACACGCACTGCTTTTCCGAGTACAAATCTGTTTTGTAAAATATTAATTTGGAATACTTCCCTGAATCGGGATGAATGAAAAAATGACATCCTGAATGATGTCAGATATTGTTTGTAAGTATACGCCTGAACAGCATTTCTGTCAATAATAAAGAATAGGATTGTAATCTAAAGAATCAGATGATGAATTTCCGGGAGTTTGACAGTTGAATAGAGCAAAAATCCTTTCTGTGCCCATAAAAAGGCACTTTTTTTGTCAATTTTTTCGAATTTAATAGTTAGACAACGCTGGGAAATCGAAGAAAACTTTCGGATCATGAAAACAGAATTCGAAGCACATCCGGTATACGTCTGGAGAGATGACCGTATTAAAGCCCACTTTATGACCTGCTATATCAGCCTTCTTATCTATCGCCTTCTGGATAAAAAGATTGGGGATAACTACACTTCCCACCAGATCATAGAAACATTGCGTTCTATGCAGATGACCCTGCTGAGTGCAGCCAGCGGCTATATTCCCTCCTATCAAAGGACAGAACTGACAGATCGTCTTCACAAAATCTTTGGTTTCCGAACGGATTACGAATTTATCACAAAATCATCTATGCGGACTATCATTAAAGAAACTAAACAAGTAAAACCGGAATCAAAGAAAATATAGCACATATCGTTACAAAAGGGAAAATGGCTACACCCCTCATAAAATTAAGGGTATAGCCATTTTTGCTTTCTTAAACTGTCAAAGACGGGAGTGTATCATAACTTTCTATTAAAAGAAAGACTTCTTAACGATTGCCCCATCCTCAGTTTCATCTTATAATATCAGTATGAAAGGAGTAACACAATGGCAAAAGAAGGTTATTATTCTACCGGAGAGCTGATGAAACTTGCTCACATTACGAAAAAGACAATCCGGTACTATGATGAACACAATATACTAAAACCGTCCTACGTGGATCCCAATACTCGTGCACGTTATTATACGGATGATGATCTGGCCAGGCTTCAGCAGATCCTTCTTTTAAAAGCACTGGGATTCTCTCTGGCAGACATTATGGAGATGACCATTAACGATTCTGACATTCATTTTATGGTTGATTCGTTAAATCTGCAGAAAAAGCTTGTGGAAGACCGGATTGAACAGCTTCAAATCGTATCCCGCACCATTGAGGAAACTACACAGCTTCTCTCCACCCACGAGAATGTCAACTGGAGCAAGATGCTGAATCAGATTCATGATCTCGGGTTGGAAACTACGATGAAAAAACAGTATCAAAATGCATCCAATATTTCTGCACGAATCCATCTCCACGCTCTTTACTCTCATAATTCCCAGGGATGGTTTTCCTGGATCCGCGAGCAATGTCTATTCATGCCCAATATCCGGATTCTGGAAATCGGCTGTGGAGACGGTACGTTCTGGAAAGAGTGTCTTAACTCCATCCCGGCCTCTGTCTCCATCATACTTTCCGACATATCGGACGGTATGCTACGTGATGCAAGGCGTTCACTAGGAACTGAAGACTCCCGTTTTCATTTTCAAAAATTCAACTGCGAGTCTATTCCATATGAAGATGAGTCTTTTGATCTTGTCATTGCCAATCATGTTCTGTTTTACTGTGACAACATCTCCGCTGCCTGCACCGAAATCGCCCGCGTCCTGAAGCCTGACGGTATGTTTCTGTGCAGTACTTACGGAAAGGAACACATGAAAGAAATTTCCCGGCTTGTCACCTCCTTTGATGATCGTATCGTTCTATCTTCCACTAAACTATACGACCGCTTTGGAAAAGAAAACGGAAAGGAAATTCTCACCCCTTATTTTTCAGACATCTGCTGGAAACAATACGAAGACTACCTGACAGTGCCGGATCCCGAACCATTGATCTCATATATACTATCCTGCCACGGTAATCAGAATCAGTTTATTCTGGAACGATACAAAGAATTTGCCGCTTACGTCAAAAAACAGACCTCCCCTTCTTTTCATATAACAAAGGATGCAGGCTGTTTTCTTTGTAAAAAATAAAAAAGTTTCAAAAAAGGCTTGCGGGTGCCCTAGGGGCACCTGTTATGATAAGGTTAACTGGAAATTAATGAGCATAATAACATATAATCTGCATCTTAATTTAAGGAGGTTCATATGAAAGGAATTATTCTTGCAGGCGGATCTGGAACCCGTCTCTATCCACTGACCACAGTAACATCCAAGCAGCTGCTGCCGATCTACGACAAGCCGATGATTTATTATCCGCTTTCCGTTCTGATGAATGCAGGAATCCGTGATATCCTGATCATCTCCACTCCACAGGATACTCCTCGTTTCCAGGAGCTTTTAAAAGATGGAAGTCAGTTTGGTATCCAGCTTTCCTATGCTGTACAGCCAAGCCCGGATGGACTGGCTCAGGCATTTATTATCGGTGCCGACTTTATCGGAGATGACTGTGTAGCTATGGTACTTGGCGACAATATTTTCGCAGGCCATGGTTTGAAAAAACGTCTCACAGCCGCTGTAAAAAATGCAGAATCCGGCAATGGAGCTACTGTTTTCGGATACTATGTTGATGATCCGGAACGCTTCGGTATCGTGGAATTCGACGCAGCCGGAAAAGCTGTTTCCATCGAAGAAAAGCCTGAGCATCCGAAGAGCAATTACTGTGTTACAGGTCTTTACTTCTATGATAACCATGTTGTGGAATATGCCCGTGATTTGAAACCAAGTGCCAGAGGAGAGCTCGAAATCACTGATCTGAACCGCATCTATCTGGAAAAAGGAGCTTTAAATGTGGAACTTCTCGGACAGGGCTTCACATGGCTTGATACCGGTACACATGAGAGTCTCGTGGATGCCACAAATTTTGTCAAGACGATGGAAACACATCAGCACCGTAAAATCGGCTGTCTGGAAGAGATTGCTTATCTGAATGGCTGGATTACAAAAGAAGATGTACTGAAAGTATATGAAGTATTAAAGAAAAACCAATACGGTCAGTATCTGAAAGACGTACTGGATGGAAAATATTTAGACGCACTGCGTTAAAACAGAATTATCAGGAGGAATTTCTATTATGAACATTATTGTAACCGGAGGAGCCGGATTTATTGGTTCCAATTTTATCTTTCACATGTTAAACAAATACCCGGATTATCGGATCATCTGTCTGGACTGTCTGACTTATGCAGGCAACCTTTCCACACTTGCTCCGGTCATGGACAATCCGAATTTCCGCTTTGTAAAGGAAAGCATCACAGACCGTGAAGCTGTCTATAAACTTTTTGAAGAGGAACACCCTGATATGGTAGTCAATTTCGCTGCTGAAAGCCACGTTGACCGTTCCATTGAAAATCCTCAGGTATTCCTGGAAACAAACATCATCGGTACTTCTGTTCTCATGGACGCATGCCGCAAATACGGTATCAAGAGATATCATCAGGTTTCCACAGATGAGGTATACGGAGATCTTCCGCTTGATCGTCCTGATCTGTTCTTTACAGAAGAAACACCGATCCACACAAGCAGCCCTTACAGCTCCTCCAAAGCTTCTGCAGACCTGCTTGTACTTGCTTACCACCGTACTTACGGACTGCCGGTTTCTATCAGCCGCTGCTCCAATAACTACGGTCCATACCATTTCCCGGAAAAGCTGATTCCGCTTATGATTATCAATGCGCTTCATGATAAACCGCTTCCGGTTTATGGCGAGGGAATTAATGTTCGTGACTGGCTGTATGTGGAAGACCACTGCAAGGCAATCGACCTGATTATCCACAAAGGACGTGTCGGTGAAGTCTACAATGTCGGCGGACACAATGAAATGAGAAATATTGATATTGTAAAAATTATCTGTAAAGCACTTGGAAAACCGGAAAGTCTGATCACTTATGTGACTGATCGTAAGGGACACGATATGCGTTATGCGATCGATCCTACGAAAATCCACGAAGAACTCGGATGGCTTCCGGAGACAAAATTTGAAGACGGTATCCAGAAAACCATCAAATGGTATCTCGAGAACAAAGAATGGTGGGAAACAATTGTTTCCGGTGAATACCAGAACTACTATGAAGAAATGTACGGAAACCGTTAGGCTGCCGTCAGAAAGATCAGGAAGGAGTCAGTCATCATGAAAGTATTTGTAACCGGTGTGGCCGGCCAGCTCGGCCATGATGTCATCAACGAACTGACAGAGCGCACCAACAATCATGCAGGGACTTACACCTGCATCGGTTCCGACCTTGCTCCGGAATACAATGGAGCACAGGACGGTACTGCTGTCACAAAAGCACCGTATGTCTCTTTGGATATCACAGATGAAGAGGCTGTAGAGCGCGTCCTTCTGGAGAACGCTCCGGACGTGGTTGTACACTGCGCAGCCTGGACCGCTGTGGATCTTGCTGAAGATATGGAAGATAAAGTACGCCAGGTCAATACCATCGGAACGGAAAATATTGTTAAAGCGGTAAAGAAGCTCGACGCCTCCAAACCGGAAGATTGTAAGATGGTTTATCTGTCTACCGACTATGTCTTTGACGGACAGGGAACAAAACCGTGGGAGGCGGACTGCAAAGATTACGCCCCGCTTAATATTTACGGACAGACAAAACTTGAAGGAGAACTTGCGGTATCCGGTCAGCTGGAGAAATATTTCATCGTCCGCATTGCATGGGTTTTCGGACAAAATGGAAAGAACTTTATCAAGACAATGTTGAATGTGGGCAAAACACACGACAAGCTCACTGTAGTCAACGATCAGATCGGAACACCAACCTACACTTACGACCTTGCAAAGCTTCTGGCAGACATGATTGAAACAAACAAGTACGGCTACTATCACGCAACCAATGAGGGCGGATACATCAGCTGGTATGACTTTGCTGTAGAAATCTTCCGCCAGGCAGCCGAACTTGGCCATCCGGAATACGATGCGGAGCATCTCACCGTCCTTCCTGTTACCACGGAAGAATACGGTATTTCCAAAGCCAGCAGACCGTTCAACAGCCGCCTGGACAAATCCAAGCTGGTTCAGAACGGATTTATGCCGCTGCCGGACTGGAAAGATGCCCTCCACCGTTATCTGACGGAACTTGACTTTTAAAAACAGCAACAGATTATTACCTAAAACACCAGATTAAAAATGACATTTTATGAAAGGAGAATCCACAACAATGGGACAGATTACCGTTGAAAAAAATGTTGGCGGAATTGAAGGCCTCTGCGTCATCACTCCTGCCGTTCACGGAGATAAACGTGGATATTTTATGGAAACTTATAATCAGAGAGATATGGAGGAAGCAGGATTAAACCTGAATTTTGTGCAGGATAACCAGTCCAGCTCCACAAAAGGAGTGCTTCGCGGTCTTCACTTTCAAAAACAATATCCTCAAGGCAAGCTTGTTCGAGCAATTCGTGGCTCTGTTTTTGATGTGGCCGTAGATTTAAGAAAGCACTCAAAGACATATGGGAAATGGTTTGGCGTAGAACTGACAGAAGAAAATAAGAAACAGTTCTACATTCCAGAAGGATTTGCTCACGGATTTCTTGTACTTTCTGATATTGCAGAATTCTGTTACAAATGCACCGACTTCTATCACCCTGGTGATGAAGGCGGTATAGCATGGAATGATCCGGAAATCGGGATTACATGGCCAGAAGTTCAGGGAGAATATGATGGGACCGCATCAGCTAAGGGATATACTCTGTCGGACAGCACCCCTCTGAATCTCAGTGAAAAAGACCAGAATTGGGGCGGACTTAAAGACGCTTTCCAGTTCTAATTGTTTCCCCGCCACATCGGAATAAAACGATAAAAACCAGGGGCACTCGGCAACAAGAATTCTACGTTATTGCTTCAGTGTTCCTGGTTTTATATTAAACTATTTGGGAGGAAATATGAATCAAAAGAAAACTCGATTAATTGCATATTCGGCTATGATTGCCGCTATCTATGTCATCCTAACATGGCTTTTCGCACCGATCGGTTTTGGAGAAGTCCAGATCCGTATTTCAGAAGCTCTGACAATTCTGCCGGCATTTACTCCTGCTGCCGTTCCCGGACTTTTCATCGGCTGCCTAATAGGGAATCTGCTCGGCGGTGCAATTCTTCCTGATATCATTTTCGGAAGTCTTGCAACATTAATCGGAGCACTTTTTGTATATCTGCTACGAAAAAGCTCTCCTTTTCTTCTTCCACTGGCACCCATACTTTCCAATACTTTGATTGTACCCTTTGTTTTATATTACGGATATGGTGTAAATCTTCCGATCCCTCTTCTGATGCTTTCCATTGCGGCAGGAGAATTTGTTAGCTGTGGCATCCTTGGAATGATTCTTTACCGTGCTTTATCCAAATATCGAAATACGCTTTTCCGCACGGATAACTAAATCTTAAGGCGAAGTACTTCTTATTCTTTCCTTCGCCTTCTCATACTTCTTAACACATGGAACACACACCACCCTGCTATTGCTCCAAATACATTGTTAAAGATATCATCGAATTCGAAAAGACCGATCCGGAAGACAAGCTGACTCACCTCGATACAACTGCTGACAGCCAGCGCAAACAGAAAAGCAGACCATAATGGACATTTTTGAAAAGCATCTGTCAGTATAAAGCCCAGCGGGAAAAACAATACAATGTTATTGAGAATTTCAATCCCATATGCTACATTCGATTCCAGAATCCATTTTTTATATGACCAGAGCAGCTCCAATTCGTATGTATGCGACTCTCCCTGTTCCCGAAACAGCAAAGTAAAATAAGCAATTGCAAGAATTTCAACAATCAGGCAGACTACCGACACCGGTTGACGGAGAATCCTGAAAAAGCGAATATTCAGCCAATGCATAAACAAAATATACAGAAACACAAAACATACTAAAAACCCTATCAGATAACGATATTCTATTATATAAAGTTTGAGGAACCAAATAACTTTTCCCAATAGCTCCTGAAATAATTCCTGCATTTTATCCCTTCTTTTTATTCCATATATTATATAAACCGCATTAAATTATCATTTCATTATGATATACCGATCATATGCAGGAATCAAGGTATAAATCCAGAATATTCCTTTAAATCTTTGTGAAAGTCCGTTTATTCTTCAAGATCTTTACCATTCTTATTTTTCCATGCATTTCGTTCCCTGTACTTTTCCATAAGTTCATCCTCCCTTGAAGCTACAATCATACAGCAGTAAAGCATAAAATTAATCGCTGCTGCTATAAGTACTCCTCCAACAACCATAAGCTGTTTCATTTTATTCTTCCTCCTTTTTTCTTATGATTGACAAACTCACGTGTTTTTATCCACACAAACTAATTTTTTTAATCACCGGAAGGGTCTGAAGAGCAGATTCAGAATTATAAGCAGTCGCCATAACAAAAAATCAGAGGAATCCATTTTTAAATGAATTCCCCTGATTCTTTTGTTATTTGATTGCTGTAAATTTTTCAATTGCTTTTTTGGCCGGCACAAATTTTTCTACAATTACTTTTGTAACATTTGTTCTGACCGGATCTGCTTTACCATTGTCAACAGATATTTCACAATAGAAATAACATTCTCCTTCACTGCAATCTCCTAATTTCAGGATATTTCCTTGTGCTCCTTGATTTTCCGCTATCACAACAGCTCCATTTCCTTCTTTATCCTGAGCCTGATACCATGTGTATACAAGATTTCCTGCTTCTGCCGGACTGATTTCAGCTTCGACAGTCAGGATCAGTTCTTTTCCTGTCATAATCGTATGTTCTTCCGGCAGATTTTTCGTAATCTGAATATTTGTCGGATTTCCATAGAAGACCTCAGTTCCTACAGAATATACAGGAAGAGTTCCATTGCTGATGTATAACACTTCAGTTGCTGCCTGTGCCTGTTCCTTCGTATCTGCATTGGCAAACTTCGCACCTGCAGAAGTATATCCTTCTATCCATACAGGAATTTTACTTGTTTCAGTTCCGTAAGAGGAAGTTTTAATATTCATCATCTTTCCTCTTGCCAGAGAAATCATATCATTCATCCGGATCGGACCTGTCAGATTCAACGTACCATTTGCAACACGAATAGCCGATCTGTTGGAAACAACATAAGTAGATCCAAGGTTTACCGTACCGCTTCCACTCATAAATACTGCGCTTCCGTCGCTGACTGCATAGTTATTGCGGATTGTTCCACCCTGTAACTCTGCTTTTCCATTCGCAAGCCAGATCGCACCGCCTGATCCAGGCGTTCTGTTATTTTCAATAACTGCGCCTTCTGTCTCCCCTTCAGATACTTTCATCGTAATGGTACTGTTATGATCCATACAGAATGCTGCACCGGATGTTCCTGCCGAGTTTCCGGCAACCTGACCGTTTATCAGAACAACAGATGCTGAATGGAAGGCAATCACTGCTCCACCATATTTGCTTGTATGGTTGTTAACAATCTTTCCGCCATTTAGCTTCAGAGTCGATCCATCTTCCACACATACAGCTCCTCCGGCCTCTGCATATTCTTTCTGGTTTACATTATTCTGAAGTGAAGTTCCATCCAACAATTCCAGTTCACCGCCCATAATTCGGACAATTGCTCCATTGGCTGCAATTCCACTATTGGATGTTCCTCTGTTCAGAATATCGTTGACATTTCCGGTCCAGACTGCTCCACCATCAAGTGTCATCTGATGAATTTTGACCTTTGCTCCCGAAAGAGTAATCATTGCACTGTTTTTGCTTGCTTCTGTACGTTTTAATGTATTACCTTTTCCTTCCAGCACAAGGTTTTTATTAATTGTAATATTCTGCTGTAACTCAGCGTCCTTAATCAGATAAACAGTGTCACCGGAATTTGCATTTTCAACAGCTTCGTTCAGAGTTGCATACGCTTTATTTCCGATACGTGCAACATAATCACCGAATTCGATCTTAATCAGATCACTCTTGACTGATACCGCCGTATCAGAATTTCCGTTTGCATCATTATTCGTAACCTTTACCTGATAGTAACCGGTTTGACCCTGGTCAAGATACAGAGTTTCAGATGTTTCTCCTTCGATTTTTTTCGGAGTACCATCCTGAGATTCAGTGAAGTACCACTGATAGGATAAAGTACCGGCATCGGAAACAGTTGCTGTAACTTTCAGAGGTTCCGCTGCTTCAGATTTATCATAAACCGTATCTTCCGAAATACTGTCAATCACCGGTTTTGCCGGTGTCACTGTCAGTTCCATAACTACTATCTGGATTCTACCTCTTCATCTGGACTTCCAAATCTGGAAAACGGCGCCATCGCAAAATCATTGGCAGAAATCGAAAACGGTTCTGTCACCTATCTTCTGAATGGTGAAAGTTCTGCAAATCCGATCTGGAAACAGACGATAGGAATCGGCTCTGCACCTGGATTCCAGTCATCAGATACCGTATACGCTTCCTATACATCGGAAAATGAAGAACCCACTTACACAAACACAAAACCGGAGCACAGTGAGGCGGATCATAAATATGACGAAACCGGAACATGTAAAATCTGTGGACATCATTCCGTCAAGGCTGTCGGACATTCTCTGACATTAGACGGAAGTATCGGTGTAAACTTCTATTATTATATCGATCATAAGTATCGTGATATTGATTCCAATTATACTGTAGAATTTGAATTTACTGTAAACGGAAAAACATCAACCGTTCCGTATAATGCAAACAAGTCCCTTCAGATTGATGGAGAAAGTGCTTTCGGCTTTACTGCTTCCATTGATTCCGATGAAATGACATTCCCGATCACTTCCGAGTTGAAAGTAAAAAAAGACGGAAAGGTAATATACTCAAACTTCGCACTTGAATAAGTGCCTATGCACCTTGAAAATTCAATAAGTTCTGGCAATAAAATAGCATGAAACCATCTGGTTTGATATAATTGAATTGACCAAAAAACAATTAAAACCGGAGG
>NZ_BSBO01000039.1:0-39126 GCF_027924685.1 Sellimonas catena | reverse complement strand
CTGAGCTGAAAGAATGCAGGAAAAGAGGCATGACCGTGTCGTTGAGATGCGATTGTGCTTTTTTTCTGGAAAAGTTGGCGATTATAAAATGCTGTTTGTGGCTACCAGAAAGTGTCGCTCGACAGTTGTACCGCTTCGGTCCAATATTTCACCTACTGTTCCTAAAAACCAATATTTTGCATTACCACCGAGTTCTCATACAAACCGTGGTCGGAAACACGGTGTACATTACTACAAATTATTTCCTGTTACACGTACATACATTGACAAGTTTGTTACAACGGACAATTCCTACTATACAACCGTCCTGAATATTCTCAATCGCCACGAATCTGATATTATAAAGGCATGTCAAGAGTACCTGCAGGAATGTGAAAAAGGAAATAAGCATTATGTTACACCTGATATAGACGGTATTATAGATGTTTTAGATTTTCTTAAATACAAAAATGACACAGCTATATAAAAATCCCATCGGAGCCAACACTCTGATGGGATTTTTCATCTTTACTTCGACATTACTAATACAGACAGGTACGGTATTTGAACCGTATCTGTCTCAACTGTACTGGTTTCCATATTATTTTCCACTTTCTTTTTGAGCATTTTTTTTAATGTCTATGACATCTATTCAGAGTGCGGCGGAATGCACAACCCAATATAGTCAACGCATGCCACCTGTCTGACCAGACCGCATACGCTTAACGACTACAGGTACTCAAGTTACCTGCAAAGAAACCATCTCTGGTTTCTTGCTTATATTATATGCAATCCGAATCAAAAAAAATCAACCGCTCATCCAGCATTCCTCATTATATACGCCAACAGGTTATAGCTCTAAAACGCTCAAATTTGCCCTTATTTTCGATTTTTCACCCCATACGAGGAAATCCTTACTATCACATAGAAAATGAATCCTTGAGGCATCACAGCGTCTCACAGAATCATGAAATACAATTCTTTTTCGTTTAATTTCCCATTCGCATCCATCAATTACAATTATTATTCCTGACAGTCCCTGTGCCATCCCAATTTTATCCTCATTGATAACAGTAAAAACTCGCTTGCCCCCTTGTATGCTATAAACCAACAGGCGTATACTATTATCAGAAATCCAAGGAAAGGTGGTACACAACCATGCAAGAAGAACGCTACACCGTATCCGGCGCAACGTACATAGCCAAAATCGAAGATTCAGATGAGGGAACAACGATTTCCATCCGTAAGAAAGCATCTTTCACTCCCATCTACACTATCTTCGCACAATCGGAAGTCCTCTCTATCAACGGCGAAGACTTTGATTTACAACATATTTTGTACTACGGACATAATGGAAATTTTCTTACCGTGATTGGTTCACAGAACCATGTGTACGAAGAATGCGAAGGTAACATGGAAAAGATACAGGCTCTGCCGGATAACGAAACACAAAACTATGAGATTCCATGCAGCGATGCCGTTGCAGACATCATAGCAGACGCCTGCAACCTATAAAAAAAGGGGCTGCGGAACCAAAAGTTCCACAGCCTCAGACTGTCTAAGCTATCTTATTTCTTCCGTTTCCTGCGGAATCCAACAACACCAAGTCCACCCATGATTCCCATTCCTGCAATCAGCGGAACAAACGTCATCGGTGTTGTAAAGCCACCGGACATCGGCATCTTGAAAGTTACGTCATTCGTAATTTCATACGTGAACTCATAGATGTAATAAGTTCCCGTTGCCGGGTCATAGGTCACTTTCGATTTGCTAATGTTGTAATCATTAATATAATCTTCTGTCACTTCCATTGGAGCCTTTACAACAATTGGGTCTTTCAGCAGAGAATGTCCCGGTACTGTTTCTTTTTCCGTAATGGTATAGATGTCTGGATACAAGTTATCAAAGATGATTTCTCCGTTTCTGTCAGTCGTCTTGGTTCCAACCACTTCTCCGTCTGAGTTCTTGATTTCGAATACAACACCTGCTAACGGATTCTTGCCGTCAGAATCAAACTTCTTCAGTTTGATTTTACTGGATTTTGGAGTGTTGTAGCCAGTGAATTCGTTACCGCCCTGAAGACGAACGGCACCGGAATCTTTATTTATCTGCGCAATATAAATTTCACTATTCTGCGATACTACTTCACCTGTATCTTTATTTACCAGATAGCCATCCAAAGTATAACCAGCTGCAGGCTTTGTCTCCTGAATCGTAATAGTTCCATATGGTAAACAAGGAACTCCGTTAATGTAATACAGTTCATCACTGCCATCTACAAGATAATTGTCTGTCAAACCTGTAATATATCTTTCAGTATTACCAACTTCTTTTACTTCCAGTACCCAAGTCCGTGTCGGTGCTGGCAGTTCGCTCACACTGTCATAAAAACCATCGTAATACTTAATCGTGAACTGAGTTCCTTCCAGGGTTGGGATAGTATCCGTCTTATCTCCATTCTGGAGTTTTGTAATCTCGATACCTGTCGGGTCGTTGCCCGGAACATCTTTACAGGTATAAGTAAGAGGTTTCTCTGCGGTATGGGATGCTGTCACGGTTGCTTTCTGGGTCCAGTTTGTATTCAGTTCAAACCCTTTTGGAGCCTTGGTTTCCTTCACCCAATAATCTCCCAAAGGCATATCATGACATTCTGCTATTCCATCGGCATTGGTCTTTATTACTTGATACACAGTCTTGCAAGCGGCATCTTTGTAAATGGTAAATTCAGCGCCAGCCAAAGAATAGCATTGGTTATTTTCACTGATTTCCGGGAGTTCCGACTGTTTGATGATTCTCAGATTTCCCACTTCCGGTTTATCTTCCATGTTCATCGTGACCACGGTTGCGTCCGGGATTTCAGCGGTATAAATTTCTGTATCCAATTGATATCCTTGCGGTGCCTTGGTTTCTTTCACATAATAAGTTCCAAGCGGAAGATTTCCAAGGGAACCGCTGCCATTTTCATCGGTTGTAATCGTTCCAACTTTCTGCTGACATGCCTTATCTTTGTATACAGTATAAACAGCACCTTTTAGGGAATAATTGCTGTTATTATTCGTCACAGATGTATCTGCTGACTGTTTAATAATTCTTAATTCTCCTACTTTTGGTACATCTTTCAGATTCATCGTAACAACTGCCGTACCTGGAATCGTTACAGCATGTACGACTGTATCCAACTGATAACCTTTTGGTGCTTTGGTCTCTTTCACATAATATATGCCAAATGGAAGATTCGACAGGGTCCCTTCCCCATTTTCGTCGGTTGTAATCTTTCCATATGCCTGTTTGCAACTGCTGTCAGTATAAACTGTATACTCTGCACCTTTTAGGGAATAATTGGTATTGCCTGTTGTTACAGTTGGGCTGGAGGAACTTTTAATGATTTTCAATTCACCGAACTGCACCGGCTCTACCGATGTCAAATTCACGGATATCTCATCGGTTGTCCCTGACGAAATATCTGCAGAATACACATTGGTATCAATATCAAACCCTGTAGATGCTTTCGTCTCTTTCACAAAATAGACTCCCAATGGTAATCCGGCTAAACTGCCCTGTCCGGATGCGTCCGTAACAATCGTTCCTACTTTGACAGTACAGACCTTGTTGGAATATACCGTATATTCAGCGCCCTGGATGCTATAACGATTATTTCCTGTTGTTGTATCGGCATCACCAGATTTCTTTTGCAGCAGAATCTTACCTGTTTTTGGCGGTTCGGATGAGGTCTGTTTGTTTTGCGCTGCTGTTGTTCCGCCTTTCACCGTAAACTTATATATCTTGGTATCCAGCTTAAACCCTTTGGAAGCCGTCGTTTCTTTTACATAATAAGTTCCTTCCGTTAAGGCATCATCTTTTGTAGCAGCATAGCCGGATGCATCTGTTGTGATTGTTGTAACTAATGTTTTGCATGCACTGTCCGAATATACCCCATACTTTGCACCTGCCAGAGAGTAACATCCATTGCTGTATTTGTTAGATATACTTGTATTCGCAGACTTTTTCTGGATAGACAGTCCTCCCTTTTTCGGGGAATGGTATGTTTTAAATACATATAAATAAGACGGAACTTTCGGCGTGATTGCGGAAATCATATTTCCAGGAGATGTTCCCTCTTTTATAGCATCACCATGTGCGGAAGAATGCCAGAATTTATTTTCGCTTGATGTCTTACCAAAGAAAAAGCCAATATGGCAGTCAGCGCCAGGCTCAGTCCAGTCTCGAGGTTCAAAGAAAATGATATCTCCCTTTTCCATCACACCAGACTGCAGAGCAGCACTGATGCTGTCAAAACGATATGTCTTACATGCAAGCAAAAGATTCTGTGCCCAAGTTCCATCAGGCTGTTTCTGATAGCCATGTGCATAATCCTGCCAGTTAGAAGCATTGGCATACCATCCTGGTCTACGTTGAGTAATCTTTGTTAAATTACCGCCACATTTGCGAATCACGTCTGCAACAAATCCTGTGCAGTTCATATGACCCGATTTTCCATCCGCTGTTGCTCCATTGGCAAGCAGCCAGTCTGTATATGGCTCTTCAAACACTCTGTCATAATATGGTGTACCAAGATAGTACTTTTTGTTTGTGTCATAAATATTTTGCAGATATTGACCAATATCTTTGGTACATCCTATCTTTTTATCTATTGTCTGTGTACCATTCGGATTGTCAGGGAACAATACCAGTGGACTGACATCTAAATCTTCATCAGACAAATTAGCAAGAATCACCACTTCTATTGTTGGGTCACCAACTAATGCATGAACCGCATATCCATCCGGAAGAACCGCTTCGAACACATAGATAGGTTGTGCCGTCTGTTCATAGTCACTCAGACACTCCCAGGTTACTTCTATATCTTCCCTAGTACCATCTTCCAGCGTAATGGATAACGTCTGCGGAAACCGATTTTGCAGCACATCTAATGACTCTTGGGTTTCCAATTCCAACGTTTCTGTGTAATCTCCAATCTGTGCAATGACCTTTTGACCTTCATTTTTTTCCTCTTCTAGTAATGTAGCCAAAGTGCCCAGATTTTCATCCTCTTCTGTCTGCTCCTGTACCAATATCTGGTTCTCGTCCCCAGTGTCTTTTGTCTCATCCGCTTCCACGACAATCGGATTCTCTTTCCACTGAGCCACAGCTGTATCTCCATAGAATGCATTCTCGCTCTCCGCATCAAATACAGGAACAATAGTCACAGTTTCTGCTGTATCTGAACTGATGTGAAAGACTGTATCCAGAGAAGCTTCTGCCGGAATCTCTATAGAAAGATATGCCGCTGTCAACTGGTCCTTGTCATCTTTCTCGGAAGCAAAAGACGCCTTGCTTTGAACGGTATCTTCGCCCTGCTTCAAATCCACGGCATACTTATCCGTATCCTGCAGTTCTGCGATTTTCACGTCTTTACAGGCATCTGTCAGGACCTTAGACCATTCAGCCTTGTCTTCCGGAAGTGTTTCTCCATAATCCCAGAAATACAGGCGGAAGTCTGCATCTGCATCCGTTGGATTCTCTGCTGTAACATGGACAGGGATGGAATCTCCCGCCTGATACTCTGTCTCCACCTCGATGTCAGACTCACCGGCATCCCCGATTTTTACAGAAGCCTGCATTTCTTTTTTGATTTCAATCGCATTGCTCTCTGTTTCTACGACAATCTCATCCGATGTCTCATCTTCTTCCGGTATCACCTGGATTGCAGTTGTCTCGTCAGACGGCTCTGCCGCAAATACAGAAGCAGAACTTCCGGCAACCGGAGAGACTGCCATCAGTACAACCAATGCCATGGATGTAAAACATGTTACTTTACGCTTCATGCCTTATACTCTCCTTTCTCCAGCCTGGTCATATTCCAGACTGCATTTTCATTTCACAATTTCTATATAAACAAAGGCTCCGCATACATTTCCACATACACAGAGCCTTTACAAAAAACTTATGAGCGGCTCCTGTTTCGGAAGTGCCGTACAATCCCAATAACCGACAGAATCGCTACAAAACAGCTAATACTGATAATCACCGCTTTCTTGTACTCTTCCATCCACTTCGACGTCACTTCTTTATCCTCAAAGGTTTCCGGATTTTCCACCGCTTCCTGATAATCTGTCCGCACACCCCGTACCAGCAGGCGGTGTGAGTTCACGCCGTACGGTGTACAGGTGACAAGTGTGCAGTAATCCTCCCCCGGCACGATTTTCAAATCGTCCAGTTCCGAAGGAAGCACGACCTTTATCTGGTCTACTTGATACGCCAGGTTCTCACCCATGACATGAAGGAAAAAAATATCGCCTTCCTCCACCTCTGTCAAATCGGTGAAAAGCTTTGCTTTACTGAGACCGGTATGACCGGTCAATACTGTATGAGTGCTCTCCCCTCCCACTGGAAGAGATGTCCCATGCAGGTGACCTACTCCTTTTTCCAACACGCTCTCAGACGTACCGTGATAGATAGGGAGCGACACATCAATCGCAGGGATTTCCACCGTTCCCATCACGCCGTCATTCGTAAGGTTCAGCAGTGATTCATACTCTGCCAAATCCTGTTGAGATTTATCTTCCTCAAACGGGTCCGTCAGCGTCACATGCCCGTCAGCAAGGACCTGATTGTATTCCCTCGCAGCTTGAAGTGCAGCCTGTTGCTCAGAATTATCCAGTTCCTGAGCAGCCTGTTCGACTGCATCTGCCACGGAATCCGTTTTGTTCTCAAACAGCCAGTTTGAGATGAAAGGGTACATCGTCAGAGCAATCGCCATCCCAAAGAGCAGGAACACCATCAAACCCTTAACGATGCCCCTTTTATTCATTTATCTATCCAGCTTCTTTCTTCCAGAAATTAAGCTTCTTTCTTTTTAGACTTCTTTGTTACCAGCAGGACTCCGCCTACAGCGGCTGCACATCCTGCAAGTGTAAACAGGATAGTTCCGTATCCTCCAGTCTTCGGAAGCAGGAAATTCTTATTATTGACTACATTCAGAACAACGGTTGCGTTTGCAGATGTCTTCTGCTCTGTGCCTTCGCCTTCTGTGTAAGTATGTTCCTTCATGTCGGCAGAAACTTCATCGACAGTTGCTGTTGCTGCTACAATTTCGCCTACATGCATATCTGTCTTACCGATGGTACGTCCGTTTGCATCCTCAATGTCCGGGCGTGTTGCATCTGTTCCAAAGATGTCATCCTTGGACGCATTTACAAGCTGTCCGTTTTCGTTAAAAATACCGCCATGGTATGCTGCAATAATTGCATCTACCTGGTCCCCAGTCAGACCTGTCGTACCAGCGACAGAAGCGATTACGTCACGGTCAGTCGGAGTAATAACGATATTAATAGAATCTTCCAGCAATGTGTAGCCATTATCTGTCGCAATCTCTGTCATTGCATACTTGTCTGCTTCCAGACCATATACAACAATGCGTCCTTCCTCAGTTGGAATAAATGTCGTTGCTTCCTCTTTGCTGGTCGTCTTTCCAGTTACGTACCATACAGCCGGGTCCTCCGCAGACTGTTTTGCCATGACATAGTATGCATCCGTTGTATTGTACAGCTTAAATTCAACCTGGCTCATATCGCCTTCGTTATCAGAAAATTGTTTTGTCAAATCAAGGCTGTATGCATAAATATAGTTCCGGTCTTCCAGCGTGTTATAGTAACCGTCAGATGTACGGCTCCATTCCAGAACAACATCATTCTCATTACCTTCATCGCCAAGTACTAAAGATGCATCACTGTTTACAGTAACGGTATAGTATACAACCATATACAGGTCGCTGTAACTCTCATTACTTACCTTTCCACCGCCCTGTCCGGCAATGTTGTTACCATTTCCACCTTTACCATTCAAGGTTTGCAGTCCGAGTTCTGTCAGTTTTACAGTCAGCTCTGTTGAACCGTCTTTCCATGCTGAAGAGCCTGATTCATCCGTTACGGTCACATCTGCATAACCTTGTGTATAATCTCCGGAATTTAGATTCCACTGAGTAACAGCGTTTGCTGTATTATTTGCGTTTGCATCTGTCGGATTATCATAAAATGCAATCTTTACATCCTTGTTATAAGCCAGCCCTGCCGACAAAATATCTGTAAACGTATACTCTGACAAGAAAGTACCTTTGGATGTAATCTTCGGTAATCTGGATACCAGAATATAGTCCAGTACATCACCTGCAGAAGCTGTATTCGTATCACGGTACTCAAAGTCATAGCTGTATCCGGCACCATCTTTACCAGCAGTTGTTCCATCAGATGTATAACCGCCACGGTTTGCTACATAAGCAGCCTCATCTGTATCCTTTTCATTATTCGGATTGTTGGAATCATCGTTAAATACAACTAAAGACTCGCTATCCTTACTGCTGACATAAGCATCGCCACGGTTAATAGTACCATTCTTGTCATCCACTGCATTCGTATTGCTATAAGCATTCCGCACGCTCTTGTCCAAAGTCGGATTGCCTGTCTGGTTTTTTGGGTAGCAAGTCATATCGTACAGCCAGTAATTTCCGCCTTCCTCACCAGTAGCATTCTCATCTTCCGGTGTCATATTCGTAAATGGCAGGGAAACGAACCACGGATTTGTCGTACTTGTTACCTGTTCCGGCACTTCTGTTTCCACTAGCAGATACAGACCAAGTTCCAGACCTTCTACATGGGTATAACCCTTTGCATCTGTCTTCGGCATATTCACTGCTTCCACACCGGTATCTTCGGATGTAGTTACCGAACCATCTGTCGTGCTATCCTGTGTACCATAACTGTAAAGGTACTCTTCTAATGCACTTGTCGCAGCAAGCTCATCATCCGCTAAAATCTTAGCCAATGCATCCGAAAGCTGTGTACTGTCATAATGGAGAACACCTTTGTTTGTACACTTTTCAGCAACGCCGTCCTCATTCATTTTATAAGCATCTTCGGCATCCAGCTTCAGGATTTCAGCCAATTTTACCGGAATCTCGTAAACAACATTTACCTGAGAAGAACCACCTTCCGTATTGCTGTATGTCTCAATGTTACCTACACGGAGATAAGTGAACTGCACACCCTGAATAGCATAATCAGCCATTGTTTCTTCCACTACGGTATCCTTTTCACCATTGGCGAATCTCTCACCTTCTGTGTAATCTCCGGCTGCTTCTGCTGAAGTGATATCATACTTGTAAATACTCAGAGACCCTGTCTTGGAATAATCAATGATATCCGAATTCTCCAGGTCATTTGCTACCTGTGTGTTATTGGTCCCATCGGTGGAATCCTGTCCGGTTCCAGGTGCCGCAAACACAGGTACGGAGACAGCAGGTGTCACCGCCATCAATGTTGCAAGCGTTCCTGCAAACGCCTTTGTAAAAAAGTTTTTCTTACTCATGAACTTTTCTACTCCTTTCTATGAAATTGTATAAATATATTTGATACCGGCATAATCTGCTGCCAAAGCAGCTGGGCTGCCAGTGTAACCCCAAAGCAAATGCACAAAAAAATAACGGCAAACAGAATCAGGAGACTTCACATCTCCATCATCTGTTCACCGCTTTTCTTTCTATATTGACAAGCTGTACTCTCGTCTTGCAGTTCGTCACCCCTGCAACACTCCCGGACGTCTTACGCCAGCATCCCTACAAGGCACCGTTCCTTTGAGTTTTCCACATGAACATCTATATACTGTTTTTGTTGTAAATCATCACATATGATGACTCTATCAAGCATTATACCTCTTTTTCATGATAGCGTCAATGAATTTTCATCATTTTCGATTATTTTTTTGAGGATTATTGATTATATTTCGTTTCATAGTATAATAATACACAGAAAAGTTTCATAAATGAGGAGGAAACCCACTGATGACCAATCAGGAACTCGGCAAACGGCTGAAAGCAGCCCGCCAGGAAAAGAATGTCACGCAAGAAGAAATGGCAAAAGCATGCGGCGTTAGCAAGAACCATCTATCTGTTATCGAAAGAGGTCTCAATACCTGCAGCAGTCATATGCTTATTACATACGCCGAAACCCTGCATATCTCATTAGATACGCTGACCGGGCTTAACGAAAATACAAAGGGCATTCTGCCGGAACTCGGCAATGCGCTCCAGCAACTGTCTCCACAGGACCAGAAGAAAGTGCTGGATGTATTAAAAATCATATTTTCATAGTGATATGAAATCATAGAAACATAGTCTCGTGAAGAATGCACCATGATATGGTCACAGTATGGCACATTTCATATAGCCACCCATATATGTTACACACAATGTGCCACATTTGTTCCACACTGTGGGAAAAATAGGAGCATGATGTGGCACATACTTTAGGCATCTGTAACCTATCAGCGTATATGTGCCACACTTTGGGCACACAATGTCACACACTATGCCCACAAATCGCCCACATATTGGACATAAAGAAACCACGGCAAAAATCCGTGGTTCTTTTCGTCTATTCTCCGAATCCCCGGTCATTCTTCTTCCGTTCCTGCCACTGTACTGACCGGTCAATCCGGTCTGCAACCTCTCGCCCGGTAATCTGACGCCGAGATGACCCTTTCTTACCCTTTTTACCCGTCCTGCTTCTGAGTTGATTGATATCACGAACCTCATCAAGAAGGCGGCAGCCATCCGTCTGCAGGATACCAATATCCTTTTCACGCTTCGCATTGCGTCTCCGCCGCTCTTCATCCGCTTTCAACTGTAATTCCATTGTCAAGTCAACCGAACCATCCGGATTATGGAACTGGGCTTTCCTCTTTCCGACTCCCTCAATACGAATGCTTCCATCCTCACCCCGAATAGTACGCACAGACGGTATTGTCTGTGACGGCTTCCTATTCTCAATCTGTTCCTCTTCTCGTCTTCGCTGTTCTTCTTTCCTCCGCAGAGCTTCCTCCCGCTCTGCCTGTTCTCTTGCATGACGGGCTTCCATTTTCTTACGAACTTCTTCTTTCAGACGCTGTTTCTCTTCCTCTTTCTCCCGCTTGCGCTGCATCTGCACCGCAGCCGCAGCCGCTGCCGTATCGCTCTCCTGCGACGCTTTTTCAAACCCAGATGCCTGCGGTTTCGACTTCTCTGTTACAGAAGAACTTGCGTCAGCATCCGCACGTGAACCATGTCGTTTCCGCTCTAATTCCAACTCTGCTTCCTTCTCTTTGAAGAACTCCTGTACATGGTCAGAATCATACAGAGTCCCCAGCTTATACGACCTGGATTTCAAATTCTGCGGAACCTTTTTCCCTGCCGGGAACTGCGAAGTATCCACCAATTCATACGTATAATACCGCCCACGTTTCTTTGAATCATGTACTTCGATATTCACGCCGGTACGCACCAGATTCTGCATCCATTCCTGCTCAGACTCCGCTGACGCCATCGCTGACGTAATACGTTCTTTCAGGTCATCCTTCCATACGTATTCCCCAATCTCCCTCTTATGACGTTCGGTCTGTGTCGTCTTATCCTCGACCTGCTGTACGCCGGAATCCAGTTCAAAATACTGTCCGGCAACCGCATTTGTCCACTCTTTTACCTTCGGGAAATGATACTGCTCTTTCTCACAGCCTTTACTGGAAATCATGTCCGTATCGCTTACAATCACATGATTGTGTACAAGCCCGGACTTCCCGTCTATCTGGGTAAAGACCACCGCCTGCCGGTCCGGATAATACTTCTGTGCGAACTCCTGTCCAATCAGATTTGCCGTCAGGATATCGTTCTCATCCTGGGGATTCAATTCCTTTGTACTAAAACTCTGGACGATACGAAGCACTTGCGTTTTGTGATTTTTTCTTGCCCGGTTCCAGTACACTTCCATCTGGTCAGCCGGGTCAATGCCGGGGAGCAGGTTCACATATCCAACATACACGTTCCGCTGTTCATTCTGATTGTGTCCTGTGCCATGTCCGGCAGCATACTCAAGCGCATCCCTGCCGAAAGCAGTTCTCGTTACCCTTGAATACGCCATAATGCTTTCGCCACCTCCAAGCTTGCTTCCTCATATCTATCCATACATTCTTTCTGTGCATCGAGATTTGAAGAAATCACCTTTAGTTCTCTTTGCATCTTTTCCAGATGCATTATTTTCCGAATAATTTCAGACTTCTTTTTCTCATCCTTCGATGCGCAATACGCATCATTCAACCGCATTACCTGCCCTGCAATATTATTTCCTTTTGCAATCTGGTTCACATTCACACCAATACGGTTCAGCTCATTCCGTATTCCCTGCATCTCATTCGCAAGCGCAGCACTTTGCCGCTTGATTTCCTCTCCCTGCTGCTTATCTATGTACTGCACGTTCCCCAAATATTTTTCCAGATGTCCGTCTATCGAAAGCCTTACGACCTCAGAGAAGCTCACTCCGTATTCCTCTGCGATATCCTTAATAATATCGCTCACGGAATGTGCAATTCTTGCCGTCACTTTCACCAATATCTCTTTCTGCTTCTCTTCCCCGTCCATCTGGTTTTCCTGCTGGCTCTTTGCCGCCGGTTTCCCTGCTGCCATCACCAGGCACCTCCTTCCGTACTGCTATGACACGCCTACTGCGTGTCTCCTCGCCGTATCTGACAGAGATACGGCTCCTACCGATGGCAGTCTCCCTGTGCTTTACAGCACCGTTCCACTGCCACATTTCCTGCACACAAAGTCCGCCGGCACCAAACCTATCCCATAGCTTTGGCACCGTCTACTGTAAAAAGTACTGAAAGGTACTCTTTGTAACAGATGTAGGAAATGCAAGTAGAGGGTTTGTCGGCGGTTCCGCCGAAAACCCTCACGCCGGATTTCCCCATACCGGGGAAATACCGGCTTACTTGTGAGGGAAACTGCGTTTCCCCTCAACCCCTTCCTTCTTGCAGGATTCCGGACACAATTCGTTTCCGGTCCCGCACCCTTAACCTTCCTGTCAACGGAACTCTTACCTCCCGTTGCCATTCCAAAAGACAAACCTCCGGTTTTTCTCTCAGCCTCTCTTTTCTCACGGCACCGCATGCCGTCCATCAATATACACAGCTGGAATCACTCATCAATACCCGTAACTTCCAGCCTGCGGACGTTCACGCCAAATAAGGTCATCGCCATTCTCCTGCTTCGTCTTATGCAGCATCCTTCCTGTGTCCTCATCCACACGGGTCCACTCTTTAATAGACTCCTGTCCATTCTCATCCCGTACCATATGGACCGTCCATCCTTCATCATCTACGTAAGTCCATTCCTTCGGAGCCTCTGTCACAGGTATCTGTACCGGTTTCTCTTTCGGAGCAACTGCTGCCCTCTCTTTTTTCTTCGCCGCACGCTCTGCTCTCTTCTGTCTTGCCACTTCGATATCTGTATTGCACTCTGACACGATGCGGTCAAAATCTTTCCCAAACTGTGCCGCAATCAAGCGAATTTCCTCTTTATTGTAGTCCTTTAACTTCTTACAAATTTCCTTATCATTCAACAAAGAATCCACAAAAGAATCCAGAAGCGGCTGTGCCTGCGCACGATACAGTTCCAATTCTTTTGCTTCCATTTCCCGCTGCATTTTTGCCAACTGTTGGCGTACATCTTTTACACTGCTCATATTCAATACCTCTCTTTTCTCTAAAATTTTTTCAAAAGAAAAAGCGGCAAACAGAATCAGGAGACTTCAAATCTCCGTCATCTGTTCACCGCTTTTCTTTCTGTTTGACAAGCTGTATCCCTCGTACTGTGGTTCGTCACCCCCACAGGACTCCCGGACGACTTTTAAGCTAGGATTTACGTCAAGACCACCTGCAACGTTCCCTCGGATTTCAGACATGAACATCTTTATTTTATTTTTTTCACTCAAATTGTATCACAATTTCTTGTAAAATTCCATCTGGATTCCCCAGAAAATTTTCATACAAACATCTGCTGTAACAGACCTTTTTTGAACTCTTTCCATGCTGAAAGTTCAACCTTTATCTGGTTGATAACATCATCTAATGATGACAAACAATCAGCAATTTTGCGCTGTTCCTCAACACAAGGCATCCGCATAATAATAGACCGGCATGTTGCTTGATTTAATTTTGGCTGGGCGCCACCAGAATTATATTTTCTATAATCAAATGACTCCAATTGTTCACAAATAAAATAATTAACATTACTGTCAACAGCCTTCAGCACGTGTGCATGATTATTTACCCAATATTTTCCCTTTGCTAAAAACGCCACTCTATAATTACGGTCAATAATATTTGCACCATCTTCACTCAATAAAACAAGCTCATCATCAAAAATATAATTTTCTACATAATCAATTATTCCCGATGCCCCATAATATGGATATGGTCCCGCTACTCTTTCTCCAGCCTCCAATGGTTTTCTCAAACCATCTAAAAATTCTACCACTTCATCCAGGCGTTTCTCTTCCCACTCCGGGAACTCACTTCCGTCATCTGCTTTGAACCGCACCTCACGATTAAAAATTTTCTGCATCACGCCCTTTTTGCGTTCCTGCCATGCGGTCAGTTCGGACTCTGTGGACTGGATAATTTCATCAATCATGGATAAGAATGATGCGATTTTTTTCTGTTCGGGAAGGGAAGGAAAACAAACCCTTCCTGACAAAAAGCGCTCATTACTAATCTTCATATCATGTTTTGCACCAATATTAACAAGTGGCTTTAAATATTTATTCAACCTCTCGTCCAAGTCAAAATATGCATCAACAAATTCGGGTATTACATTATTTTTGCAATCAAAAACTGCATATAGTGTAGATACAATACCTGCAACACCTTTGTTTGCCTTAATAATACCATATGGATTTGCCTTTAATGGACTTTTAGTATAAACAATTCCATTATGTGGAAGAATATGATATTGCTGTACACTTTTACCAGCAAACGAACGTCCTTGAAATTCAATTTGATTTACAACACCGTAATCTCCCGAAACTGATAACACATCTTTCTTACCAAATTTCAAATCTACATTTCTCAATCTATTTTCATCTAAAAACATAGATAAATTATGTTCCTCCCACTTCGGGAACTTACTTCCATCATCCTCTTTAAAACGCAACAGTGGTTCCATATTACCTCACCTCCCGATAAACTCAAACAAATGATGGATAACATTCATCACGCCTGGTGTCATACTTGCTACAGATGGTACAATACCAATAATAGTTGCTACGTTTGCAGCCATCGAAACCACATCGCACTTCTTTTTCTCTGGTATCGCAATTTGTGATTCCAGCTTTTCCAGTAATATATCAAACTGCTGTCCATGCTGCTGCATAATTAACGTATTTTCCCGAACAGCAAGAATAAATTTATGAATGATATCGTCTATCGAATTATCAACTGTTACAAGGTCTTCGAGTTGCCTCAATCCAGAGAATGTAATAGCCGGAGCACCTATGGTTCCTTCCAACAACCCACGTCCAGCAAAGTCATGAAAACGACTGCGTGTCCTCCGAATGACCACATCTTGTTCAAGAATATACATACCATCATCCGTTTCCGTATATCCCCCTGTCATGAACAAAGAATAAAGATTCCTTTCAGGAATACGCACCGGAACCCCATCTCGCCCTTTCGTAAGATTACGCATCTTACTTAAAATCAGAATTTCCTCCTGTTTCGGCGATGTAGGATACCAACAATTAACCACTGAAGAGGAAACTCTAGTATTATTTCCTTCGTTTCTTACATGATAGTTGTAAATTGCTCGCTTTCCGAGGTCAGTCTTATGCTTTTTCGCCATTGTCACACCCCCAACTGGCGCAATATAGATTCTGCCTTATCAATCGCAGCCTGCTTCTTCACAGCAATTTCTTTGATTTCTGCCTTCACAGCAACCAAATCCACAGGCTCCTCTTCCTCAAATGTATCCACATATCTCGGAATATTCAGATTCCAGCCGTTCTCTTCAATTTCAGCCATCGTTGCTACATGTGCGAACTTCGGAATGTCCACCCTGTCGGTGTACGCTTTCACAATCTTATCAATATGCTCATCCTCAAGAGTATTCTGATTTTTACCCGTCTTAAATTCTTTGCTGGCATCAATAAACAGGATATTATCGCTGTTGCCGTTTCTCTTGCTTTTCAGCACTAAGACGCAGACCGGAATGCTTGTCCCATGAAACAAATTAGCTGGCAATCCAATCACAGCATCAATCCGGTTCAGGTCTTTTCCGATGTATTTCCGGATGGTTTCTTCCGCACCGCCACGGAACAATACACCATGCGGCAGCAGGACAGCCACACGTCCGTCATCTTCGTCCATATGGTAAACCATATGCTCTACAAAGGCAAAATCCGCATGAGACTTCGGAGCCAGCTTCCCGGCGCCGGAATAGCGTGGGTCATCCTCAAATTTCTTATCAGCCGACCACTTTAACGAATACGGGGGATTGCAGACCTGAACGGTCATTTTCACATCCCCGTATTTGTCATCTTTCAGCGTATCCCCTTTGTAAATATCAAACCGCTGCCAGTCTACACCATGCATAATCATGTTCATACGGGCAAGGTTGTATGTTGTTGCATTCTGTTCCTGACCGTAGAAATGACCGACTTTTCCTGTTGTCAGATGTTTCTGTACTTCCAGCAGCATCGAAGCAGAACCGCAGGTACAGTCACCGACCGTCTTCGCTTCATCCAATCCCAAAGCTGCCAGTGTAGCACACAGTTTTGACGGTCCGGTAGGCGTAAAGAACTCCCCACCCTTCTTCCCGGCATCCGAAGCGAATAAGCCAATCAGAATCATGTATGCTGTACCGAGTACGTCAAACTGAGAATCCTGTAAGTTGAAATCAATCTCCGATACCCGAACCATGACACGCCCAATCATATCTGTCCGGTCTGCCACGGTCTCCCCAAGCCGGGAATCCTGCAAGCGCATGTCGCTGAACAATCCGTCAAACGCCTTATTGGACAGATGCCCCATCGTGGAGCCTTCCAGTTCATGAATGGCACGTTCAAAGTCTTCCACGCTGAATTTATCTGCATCATCACGGAATTTCACAATCTTACGAATCAATTCCCGGAACAGGTTTTCCGGCTGGATGATATATCCCAGATGGTCAAGTGACCATTCCTCTACAACCGGTCTGAAATCTTCATCTGCAAAGGCTTCCTCGTATGTAATTCCATCATTTTCCAGAAGTTCCTGCATATACAGCTCGGTACGCTCAGAGAGATACCGATAGAAGATAACTCCCAGAATATAATTCTTAAATTCACTGGCATCCATCTGTCCCCGCAATTCATTTGCAATCGCCCACAACTTCTGAGACAGTTCGTTCGCCTGCGCCTGATATTTATTTTCCTCTGCCATCGTTCTTATTCTCCTTCTGCTTTGTATTTCTGATACGTCTCCTGCACGAACAGCTTGATTGCCTTCGTCATCTTCGTCATTTTCAGTAATCCCAGCTTATACGCTGTCAACCGTTTGCGGATTTCTTCATCTGAGATAGCCTTACTGAACACATAGGAAGAGAACAAATCAGAAACAATCACGTAATCAATCTGATTGTCATAAGCAAATTCTTCCATATCCGCCTGTAACTGCTCTTTTTCAAACTGCGTAAAGGCTTCCATGATGTCTGCATCATCCGGCAAGTCATAGAACCGGGTCAAAATAAACTGCTTCATCACATCTTTCTTTAACCGCAGTGACTCATTATCGGAACGCTCAATTTCCCGGAGAATCAAATCTACATCGTGCTGCTTCTCCTCTTCGGATTTTGCCTTTCCATCTTTCTGCGCTTTTTTCAACAAATTCAGGATATACACTACGTTAATCCGGTCTGTACGAACCAGTTCAATATCAAAATCCACATCCACCGGCACAGGAACTTTCGGCTCCCGGCTTCCAGCCTGGTCTTTGTAATACAAATACCAGCTTTTGAATCCTTCGTATTCTTCCTCGCCCATCACAACAGCCAGGTCATTCCAATCAAATTTAGAGAACGTTTTGAGCGTTGCCAGCGTCTTTGCCATTGACCGGAAGGCAATAATAAACATCCGGATTTCATCTTCGGATTGCAACTGTCCGGCTGCTTCCACATCCGGCGTTATCTTACGAAGAACAGGCTCCTGATTTATCCACTGATGAAGATAATAGTCATAATCCTCAAGCAGATACTCATTCGGGTCTCCGTCTCCGGAGAACAGTGTCAGAGCGTCATCCTGCCATTTCTTGATATTCCGATATGTCACAATCTGACCAAACTGCTTTGTCACTTTATCTACACGGTTTGTCCGGCTGTACGCCTGCACCAGAGAATGCCAGATGAGATTCTTATCCAGATACAGAGTGTTCAGCGGCTTTGCATCAAATCCGGTCAGAAACATATTAACAACAAGCAGAATATCTACCTGCGGCAAATCCTTCTGTTTCAACCGCTTTGCAATATCTTTTCTGTAAGAATCGAAGGTTTCCAGCGTATATCTATGTCCAAATAATTTATAATAATCTTCCATACAGCGTTCCAGTAATTCCTGAGAATGCTCATCGGCTCCGTCATCCATATCTTCATTTGCCTGATAAGAAAAGACAGCAGCGATTTTCAACCGTTTATCTTCCGGAAGTTTATCATTGTATTTCTTGAATTCATCATAATATTTCCCAAGAGTCTGAATGGTATCTACCGCAAAAAGAGCAGTATAAATATCCTTCCCCTGTGGATGAACATGCTGCTCATGATGCTCCATGATGTGATTTACAATCGTCTGAATCCGTTCCTCATCATGATACAGTTCGGTCATATCAATATTATGCCGCTTGCAGTATTCCGGGTCATCCAACTGTTCCGGATTGATACCGTTTTTCTGCACCTGACGGGCAAAAATTGTCCTCTGATACTCCACGGAGAATCGAAGTACATTCCCGTCAGCAATTGCGTCCTTTATCATGTACCGGTGCAGGCATGCATCCAGCTTTCCGCCGGCATAAAACACATCAGCGGTTGTACGCCCGTCAGACCCTTTATTTTTCTCAAAAATCGGCGTGCCGGTAAAGCCAATATAATTTGCGTTCTGGAAATGCTTCTGAATCTGTCCATGCATCTTTCCAAACTGGCTCCTGTGACATTCATCAATAATAAAGACCACTTTCTTGTCTTTATAAGCATCCATAACAGAAGCATACTTCTCGCTCTTTACGGCATTTGCCATCTTCTGAATCGTTGTCACAATCAGCTTCTTATCCGCTTTTTTCAACTCATTGATAAGCACTACAGTGCTTGTTGTATTATCCACACAGTCTTTCTCAAAGCTGTTATATTCATCAACCGTCTGGTCATCCAGGTCTTTCCGGTCAATCAAAAATACAACCAGGGCTACCCGTGGCTCATCTCGCAAAAGCTGTGCCAGCTTGAAACTGGTCAGCGTCTTACCGGAGCCGGTACATGCAAACACATAACCATTCTGGTTCGCTTCCAGAACTCTCTTCTTTGCAGCCTTTACCGCATATATCTGATAAGGTCTCATGACCATCAGCACCGGTTCTGTTGCCTTAATGACCATGTATTTATCCAACATTTCTGTCAGAGAAGCCTTCCGGAAGAATTCCCCGGTAAAGCTGTTCAAATCATTGATACGGACATTCTTTTCATCTGTCCAGAAGAACACCAGAGATTTCAGAATGGGATTATACTGTCCGTCCGCCATCTCATTTTCATTACAGAAATATTTCGTCTGAACCGAATTCGATACTACAAAAAGCTGTATATAGCGGAACAATCCCTTGAAAGAAAACTTCCGATACCTGTTAATCTGATTGACTGCTTCGTTAATTTCCACGCCGGGGCGCTTCAATTCAATTTGCACCACAGGCAGACCGTTAATCAAAACCGTCACATCATATCTGTTTTTGTACACCACATCATCTTTATGTGCTTTATCCATTGTTACCTGATGCGTGACCTGATAGATATTCCGGTCTGTATCCGATGAAAAGAAGTCAAGATAGACCGTTTGTCCATCGTCCAGTTCCAACACGTATTTATCCCTTAAAATCTTCGCAGATTCATAAACCGAATGATTCTCCACATGGATACGAATACGCTCAAATTCCGTATCCGAGAACGATGCGGCGTGTCCCTTTTCCATCAACTTCTTCTCATTAAATTTTGCAAGCTGTTCCCGGAAATTTGCTAATACATCGTCATAAGTATCCATCTTAACGAAATGGTATCCAATACCTTCCAAACGGTCTATAAATTTATTTTCAACATCATATTCTGAAACATGTGACATTGCTCAAATCCTCTTTTTCAATGTATTTTACCAATCACAAATTAAAGCCATACTTCTCGTGATATAATATATAGCCTTGTGTTTTCTATAGTTCGACTTTCTTCTTATTCTACATGAACTTACATCCACTTACAATCAGATTTATCACAAAGCACCATTGTCTTTCAGATACCCTGTCACCAATTCTGTCATAACCTCTTTCATTTTCAGTCCATTCACAGCACAATACGCTTTAAATTTTCCCTTCAAATCCTTATCCACATGCCACTGCAGTAACTCTGTTTCTTGTTTTGCTGTCGGTACAAGTACAGTTCCCATTGCCTGTTCCAGACGCTCCTGCTCTGCAGCGGCTCTCTGCTGCTGTCGTGCTTTGAATCTATTCTCTGCCATTGCCTGTTTCCCTCGCTTTCATATGAATTCTTACGGATTATCTCCCAACCTGAAAATCATCATCAAATCCAAGTGGCTTATGCGCAATAGTCTCTGCCATCTGCACTCTTTGTTTTGCAGCTGCATATTCTCCATCTACCAATATCTGTTCTAACAATAAACCAGATTTTACTATAGGGTAGGCAAGCACATAGTTAACATCCAAATTCAATTCATCTAAATTATTATGTGTAAGCATGATTTCAGGATGCAACTCTTGATTTACAGCTGCGACTAAGCGGTCTTGCTGAACTCTTGCATAAGGATGGCTATCTGTAAATTTATCAAAAAATTTATCATACATATTATCACTTGATTTCAATTCTGACATCACACCATCTGTCTTCATCGCCAGCTCCGGTTTTCTGAAATAATAAACACTAATACTCTTTGCTTTTTCAAATGCTTCATCAAAAGCTGAAATAACATCACAATACGAACTATAATCAATATCCGGAATATAATAATCCATTTCAGTTTCTTTCGTTTTAAACTTTATATATTCCAATGTTGCAATCTCAGCATCCATATATGGAAACTCTCGACATAAATACTCGTACAATCCCATTACACCATGCTTTTCTGCATCAATCTCGCACACGTTAGAATAATAAGCTGTATGCGTCCCCCATTCAGAAGATAATGCTCTTCTGTAATAATAAGGATTCTTCCATGTTGCTGAATCGGATAAAGACATTACCAATGCATTCTCACTTCTATCCTCTGAAAATATTTTTGTATACTGTTTGACATGCTCTGCCTCATGATAACTATTCACAACAACATTCAAAAACATCATATCTCGACTGACATTGGATAAATTCAATATACGTGCCAATTCAGAAATTCCAATTGAAACACCAGCAACATGCATTGTTTTTTCATCTCGAATGGTAAAAGATATTACAAATGGTACACGAACATCAGATTTAAACTGTACATGATGCCTACTACTCAATTCGCTCAACAAATCATCAACTTTACCCATCATTTTCTTACGAGATAATCCCAAATTCACCATATAAACACCACCTATTCTTTATAGCCATCAAATTCCGGTGGAAATGTTGCGTACATTGTTTGTGGGTCATATGTTAAGTTATTTTTCTCTGCATCTTCTATCATTCTATGGTCATATACATCACTGGCAATCTGTATCGCCCGTTCTGAAAAATACCCATCACTCACCAACTTCTTAAAAACTTCATAACTTCCACCCGGATAATTAATATTATATAGACATAAATGGTGATGTTCAATTATATCAACAATCATTTTCCCCGATGAACAATGATATCCCAGATTGGCAAGTTCATCCAAAATATCTCCTATCAGTTCAATATCATGAATAGAAATATACATTTTATCATTTTCCATAAAGTCACCCCTTATTCACTTTACGCCAATCAGCCCCAGAACAGCATCCGTAAACGCTTTCATCGCCTGCGCCGGATATCCCTTCGGGTGATAATCCTGTACAGACTCATTTGCCAACTTCGCCTGAACGAACGCCTCAGATTGAGGAATGAGATACACACGGTCATGCGGATGCTCTTCTGTGAAGAATTCCATAAATTCCTGGGTTGCCCTAAACCGGTTCACTCCGTTCACCACATAGATTACAGGAGTATGCGGGGCATTGTCTTTAATAAGCTCCATAGTAACCTCTGTTGCAGGCATATCTGTCGTAGTCGGACGCATCGGAACCACAATCACATCTGCATCCTTAATCCACTCGCCCATCTCTGCCTGCAAAGCTCCCGGTGTATCTATAATAGAAACTACAGCGCCCGGCATCTCACAAGGCTCATGAATCTGTCCGCCCTGTCCGTCCAGGTCATAAAAATTATAAGGAATCTGCTTTGCATCCAGGGCAAATGCCAGTTCATCACACAGGAGCGTCTTGCCAACTCCGCCTTTCCGGTTGATGACCAATATATTTTTCACAGAACACGCAACCCCTTTCTGTAACAATCATATTTTCATACTTTCATAGAAATATTATAACAGAAATACGATGATTTTTCAATATCAAAATCATTAAATACATTTATTTCCTGATGACAGGATAGCCTTTCAGCGTATAGCTCTGTAACGCTGTATTTGCCGTTTTAAGGGTAGGTACACAGGAATGCATCAAATACACGAAAACAATGATAATAAACCGAATACAGAGGAAATCCGCAAACTGAAGGCATACAGAAAGCATCTTTACAACTACAGCAAAAAAGTCGTAACAATTATTCACTTCATGCACTTCTCATTAAGGTACGCAAAAAAATGTGTACCTTTTAAATGCAAGCCTACATTGCATTTAAACCGAGTACAAGCTGAAAAGTACGCAAAGGTACACAAATGACTTTAAACTGTGTACAGCTTAAATCTATGCCTGCACTGGATTTAAACCTATTAGTACGCAAAGTACACAAGGTACGCATTTTTTCAATTTTGCGTACTTTTTGCGTACTTTTTCAAAGGAATCCATTTAAACATAAGCCCAGTCTACAAAAAACCGGTACACACTTTTTGTGTACCCAACTGTGTACCACTCATATGCATATAAAAAAGCAACAGCGAAAACTTATTATCTTCACTGCTGCTCTCTTTTTGCTGTATTATTTTCTTACAATTCCTCTGTAATTTTCCTTCAACACAGGATGACACCGCTTATCCATATCTTTTGATGCGGTATACTTCGGGTCCATCCAATCCGTCAGATTGTATTCTGCAATCAGCGGTTCCGCTACATCCATCTTATTTCCCGGCTTCCTGGCTTTTCTCTTATCATCACATTCCCATTCCGGATATGCAGGCAGCAATGTCACCACATCCTTTGTAAAAGCTACCATACTCCTAGTCTCTGTACGCCCTGAGAAATTCTTCTTGTACCATTCCACATATAATGCATATAAGAAAGAGAACGGTACCAAATCCCACTTCAAGACAGGAAAAATTTCTTCTGCAAACTGCCGTACCGGGTCATTGAATTCCTTGTACTCTTCCAGTACGTTCTCACATGCACCTGGTACATCAAAGCTGTAATAATTCATATTAAGCACTTTATACAGTACATATTCCAATACTTCCTGCCTGTGCAGATAATCCTGCTTAATATATTTCCGCTCCACACCTGTGAAGCATTTAGTAAATGCAATAAACAGCTGTCTCCGGTAAAACGAATCGGACTTATCACGAATCCTCGGCATCTCATTCAAACACTGGACTACAAGTCCATGGAAACAATAGGTCAACGGAACCTTGAATTTCCGGTTAATATTGATAGCGTCTCCTGTCACAACTGCTTTCAGGTTCGCCGCTTTATCCACGTATGTACCGACATCATTTTCATCTGTAATAACTGCCTGCGCATGAATCAAAGGCTCCAGCATAAAATCCTTACCAAAATCAGCCAGAGAAATCGACGCATAATTCCCATGACCAACCAGCTGACGCATAAGTTCACAAAGCGTTCCCTTCCCGTTATTACCGCTTTCGCTGTAAAACCATACGGACTTATTCCACGGTACGTTCGGGCGGAGAATTGCCCCCAAAACCTGCCACAATACATTGACCACTTCCGGGTCATCGGAAAGTGTATTCATCCAGCTCTCCACGTCCCAATCCGTATTATCTATTGGATTATGTATTACCACATTTGTAGCATTCGGATTGTAGTCTACCCGTGACTTACTCAAAAATACATAATCCGGAGAAAACTCAAGAAGCTGTTTTGTATCGTAATCGAAAATACCATTATTTACAGGAACCAAATGAGGCTCC
This sequence comes from Sellimonas catena, assembly GCF_027924685.1. Lineage (NCBI taxonomy): Bacteria > Bacillati > Bacillota > Clostridia > Lachnospirales > Lachnospiraceae > Sellimonas > Sellimonas catena. The sequence continues at coordinate 14,734 of NZ_BSBO01000039.1, read as the reverse complement.
CGGCAGGGCTGAACCCTCACGGCGGATTCTTTCAGAATCGTCATCACCTCATCAAATTCCCGTTTCGTCATACTGGGACAATACAGTCTTGCAGTCTTACGAAGTTCAGTCTCTGACGTCTCATAGGTTCCAAGATTCTTTCCGGTTGTCTGATAAAGACCGATAAGAGAATATCCTTCATCATCACCGCCGTCTCCGCCACCATTAGCAACATTTATCATAGCAACATAATATACTCGCAGCAGAACCTCTGCAATCTGGAAAGGAACCAATCTTTCAGGAGTTCTCCATTTATGTCCTGCCTGTCTCACACTATTTTCGATACCAATCAAACTCTCGCATTCCTGCAGAATTTCTCCGGCAACAGTCCCCGGATTTCCCGGATTCTGAGGCGTATATTTATTCAGGACACTCAACGTCGCTTCTTTCATCGTTTCGTCCTTTGTACTTGCCATATGCGGACTCTCCTTTCTTTAAAATAATTGTATTCATTTACATATATCAATATTTTTCATTATTTTTAATGTTAAAAAGCTTGATTTCGGCGTCCGCTTATGGTATTATAATTAAAGAAAGGTATTACTTACAAACACAAAAACCTGTGTTATCAAAAACGCCTTACTTGAAATCAAATAACCAATGGATTCAGCCAAAATCCGCCAGCAGTTACGCCGCTAACGTAGCTGCTTTTTTCTGTAGTTTTTTAGTTAGACAAATCATTTTTTGATTTCAGATACTCTTCCAGTTCCTTTCTACGCACCAGAAATCTATGACTGCTCACTTTCAGAAGAAACGGACAATCCGGCTCCTTCATCATACTTCTGAGTTTTATCTGTCCGATTCCTGTATAAGCTGCTGCTTCCTGTACGGTCAGATTCAATTTCTCATTCAATGGAATATTCTCTAATGCTTTGTTTGCTGCCATGTGACTTACCTCCTGTATTTTATTCAAAATAATTATATTCATTTATTTTTGTATATTATATCACGATATATAATTATTTTCAATAGTTATTTTGCATTTACTCAATGTATTTCATGAAAATCAAAAAAGCGGTGTCCAGACACAGCAATCCATTCGGATTACCAATGCCTGTTCACCGCTTTTATTTCTATATTGACAAGCTGTACTCTCGTTTTACGGTTCGTCACCCCCGTAAAACTCCCGGACGTCTTACGCCAGCATCCCTACAAGGCACCGTTCCCTTGAGTTTTCCACATGAACAACTACGTTTTATAACCTGTTGTTATGATTTGTCATGAATACAGTATACAATATTTTTTCTATCATATCAAGCTTTTTCTGCAATTTATTCTGACGGTCCCATCAGACTGTCATTTCTAACCGTAATTCCTTTTTCCATTTGTAATACGACTTTCTGGCACAACCGAGCATCCGCATAATCTCCACATCTTTCATCATGCCATTAAAATCCTTTGAATATTTCAAAATAGCTCTCTTCGCTTCCTTACTTTTCTTTGTCTCAGATGTTGAGCCTACCGGTCTGCCAATCTGTTTACCGTTTGCCCTGGCAGTTTCAATCCCCTCACGAGTCCGTTGCTGCAGATATTCCACTTCTTTCTGGGACTGGACAAATGCCAACCGAATCTGCTCTTTTGCTAATGACATCAGATATTTATTAACCCCTTCCAGAATGTAATCCACCCGTTCTCCAGTCATAGCAATCTGGGAGGACAATGTTTTCCTGTATGTCTCCGTATTGATATGCGGCTCTTTCAGGAAAACCAATTCCACTCCTTTGTCATACAGTTCTTTATACAACTCAAAGCCCTCTTCTGCATTACGGCTCATACGAGACACCTCGTCAAATACAATGGTATCTCCCGGCTTCACAAGTCTCAGCAATGTCTTAAATTTTGGTCTGTCAATTTTTGTTCCCGTATATGCTTCTTCATATAAGATAGCAGACGGATAAGCTCTTAAAATATTCCGAACCTGTCTTTCGATACTCTGTTGCAAAGTACTGATACGACAATACCCATAAATTTTTCCTGTATTATTCATTCTCGTACCTTCTTTCCAAAACAGTGCTACATTATAGGGTCTCTTCAAAAAGTAGCAAAAACACCGTTTACGTTAAAATTTCAGAAAGGAATATATATACTACATCATATGAGCATTTAAAATAGCACTCTTTATTTGCATTTTATCACGATTTACATTCTTATTCAATCACATAATCATTAAATACAATTATTATTTGTTAACCTGCGGGAGCCTTTTTGATTACACACAAAAAGGAGAAGCTCAAATATGAAATTTCAGACTGTAGACCTGACCAATCCGGATTTGGATTTGGATGCAGATTTCATTCACAAACTTTGTGAAGTAGAACCCCGCTTGCGGATTGACCGTCAGGAAATCTTTCCACAAACACCCATCCGCACCTCAAACGATATCATCTTCTACCTAGCAGATACGCTAACACAATATCCACAAGAACGCTGCTATGCTGTTTTCCTTGATGCCGCTATGTGTCCAATTGGACTCACATGTGTCGGCGCCGGTTTCACCGATACCTGCCCGGTCAGCTGCACCAAAATTGCACAGACAGCTCTGTTGCTCAATGCCACCGGAGTCATTTTAGTCCACAATCACCCTTCCGGTCATCCTGCCGCACCCTCTAAAGCAGATATCCAAATGGCGAAAAAGCTGACACAGTTGCTGCGTATGCTTGACGGCATGCAATTACATGATTTTATCATTGTGTCCAGAAACCCGGAAAAACGTGTTTACAGTATGCTTGAAGATGAATCACTTCTGGACAACCCCGTCAAAGATACCAGGAAACAGGAATATCAAGTCGCATAGCTTTACTTCTATTCTTACATGTTATCTATATGTCTGGAGAAGCAGCCAAAACACAGACAATTCCCCAGTTCTCCGACTGGGGAATTGTTATCAGATACAAAAAACATCTATATCATATTAAAATGCCGGAATGCTGACAGAATCGCTTCTCTCTTCTCCGGAGGACACGTTGGCACTCTGTGACCTTCCGCACCCAGGTTAAAATTCTCACGCTTCTCAAGTCCACATTTTTCTTTTACCTGCGCAATGTATAGAGAAGACACACTCAACCCATGCTGGCTCTTTACCCATTCCTTGATTTCCCTGTAAGTAGCGCTGCCCTTCGTGCCATTCAGATATTCCGAATCTTTCGGCTCATAATCCTCATAGGCATAGACGATTTCCTCATCGACCTTTTTCCTACCCAAAAGAACAACCGTCTCCACATGCACCGTTCCCGGGAATAAATCCACGCAGCTTACCCGTTCCGGCACATATCCTTTTCCTGTCAGCAGTTCCAGATCTCTCGCCAGACTGGTCGGTTTGCAGGAGATATAAACGATCCTCTCTGCCCCAAATCCAATGATCTTTTCCAGTGCTTTCGGATGTACTCCGTCACGTGGAGGATCAAGGATAATCAGATCCGGCACTTCCTGCAGCTCATCAACTACTTTCAGCACATCACCGGCCCAGAAGCTGCAGTTATCCAGTTCATTCAATGCCGCATTTTCTCTCGCTGCCTCAACCGCTTCCTCGATGATCTCAACACCGACCACTTTTTTTGCAACCGGTGCCGCAATCTGGGCGATGGTGCCTGTTCCGCTGTACAGGTCAAAGACAACTTTATCCTTCGTATCTCCGATATATTCCCGTGCTGTCTCGTACAGTACCTCGGCCCCCAGAGAATTGGTCTGGAAGAAGGAGAATGGTGTAATCTTGAATTTCAGTCCCAGAAGTTCCTCATAAAAATAGTTCTGTCCATACAGAATTTCTGTTCCTTCATCTTTTACCGCATCAGCCAGGCTGCCGTTTCTCGTATGCAGAATTCCCGCAAAAGTTCCTTTCAGCGGTAATGCCAGCAGTGCTTCTTTCCACCCTCTCAGCAGAGCTTCTTCCCCTGTATAAGCGGATGTTGTAATCAGGTCCGCCAGAATTTCTCCTGTTTTTACCGCCTTTCTTACAAGCAGGTGGCGGAGATATCCGTCATGGCGCATCCGGTGATAGAACGGCACCTTCTGCTGTTCAAAATACTCTCTGGTACATTCCAGAATCATCCGGAAATCCTCATCCACGATCCGGCACCCGGAAACGGTCACAATATCGTGAAAGCTTCCCCGCTTATGCATGCCAAGTGACAGCGGGCCGTCCTTATATTCATCGCCGAATGTAAATTCCATCTTATTCCGATACGCTTCCCGCACCGGGCTTTCCTTGATTCCTTCAAATACTCCTTCCGGAATCCGGTCTTTCAAAAGTTCCCGTACCTGGGATTCTTTGAGTTCCAGCTGCTTTTCGTACGGAAGGCTCTGGTAGGAGCATCCTCCGCACTGTCCGAAATGTGGGCACGGCGACGGGATCTCGTCTTTCGATGTCTCAAGGACTTCCAGAAGCCGTCCTTCGGCTTTCCCTTTTCTCACTTTATTGACTGCCACTTTTACTTTCTGTCCCGGAATCACATGCTTCACGATGATATCCTGCTCTTCGCCTTCCACTTTCACAATTCCTTTATTTGGAAATTTGACGCAGCAGACAGTTCCTTCATATATGGTTCCTTTTTTCATGGTTCTTCTCTCTCCTGTATTGATTCTCAAAAAAATAAGGCAGGAAGTTGATTTCCTACCCTATCTTCTCTTGCTTTTCCAAGTTTTACTCTACTTCATCTTCGTCATCGAAGAAGTCGTCGTCAAAATCGTCATCGAAATCTTCTTCAAAATCTTCCAGATAATCTGGTGTAAAGAATGAGTATACTGCGTAAGCAATCGCTGCTACCGCTGCTACGGCTCCAATAATTGCCAGTACCCAAACAATCACCTTTTTCGTATTATCTTCATCTTTTTTCTGTAATAATTCGCTTAATTTGGAAGCTGCCATAATCTCTTCAAACTTTCCGCTCATGCTCCCTCTCCTTTCCGATGTTGCCATCTCAACGCTTATTCTTTTTGGTAATTATACCACTATCATAGACAGAATGCCATCCTTTTATGTGAACTTTTCCTGATTTTGTCATTTTAAAGGGTGCTGTTCACACCATACTCAGAAGCACGACGAGTGCGCATGCGGACGGCGGTTTGGGGTGAACCGTACTTTTAAAATTACAATTCCCCATGCTCTTTTGTCCGTCTGTCTGATCTGCGCCTACTCAACCTTCTTGAGTCTCGCAAATGCCGCAAACATTTTTTTCACTCCGACCGTATCGAACTCGACCGTTACTTCGTAGTCCCGGCCGCCTTCTGTGATCGCTGTCACCAGTCCTTCACCGAACTTCATATGACGGACACGGTCTCCCACGTCATAACCCGGTCCTTCTCCGGAAGCCACCTTAAACTGTTGCACCGGCTTTTTGATACCGAATGCCTGAGAATGAAAAGCTGCTTTTGCCTTGGCGTAGGTCTGGTTTCTTGCAATCTCTATCTGCGGTTTTTCTTTGTGCAGCTCTTTGTGCCCGCCCAGAAGTTCTTCCGGAATCTCCCGTAAAAACCGGGAAGATTTGTTGTACTGGGTCTCGCCCCGTACCATCCTTCTCCTTGCACAGGTCAGCGTCAGCTCTTTCATGGCTCTTGTAATACCGACGTAGCAAAGGCGTCTCTCCTCTTCCAGCTCCATCGGATCATCTGCTGTGATGGTCATATAACTTGGGAAGAGCCCGTCCTCCATTCCCGCCAGAAAGACATACGGGAATTCCAGTCCTTTCGCGCTGTGTAAAGTCATCAAAACGACATAATCGCTCTCCTCGTCCAGATTGTCAATATCGGCCACCAGCGCTACTTCCTCCAGGAATCCGGACAGCGTCGGCTGTTCTCCGGTCTGCTCACAGCTTTCCTCGTAGGAAGCCACCTTGCTTTTTAATTCTTCCACGTTTTCGATCCGGCTTTCGGCGTCTTCCATATCGATCTCTTCGAGATAGCTTTCATAATCCAGCGTCTCGATAATATCATTTAACAGGGCAAGCGGTGTCATCCGGCCTGATTCCTCTTTGAAATGCTCGATCAAGGCGGTAAAAGATTCCAGACGGGAAACGGCGCGTCCGATATTCGGAATCAGGTCCGCTGCCCGAAGCGCCTCATAAAATCCGATTTCTTTCTGGATAGCATATTCCTGCACCCGGTTGATGGAAGTCAGTCCGATTCCCCGTTTTGGCACATTGATAATTCTGCGTACTGCCAGATCGTCCCGCCCGTTTTCGATGGTACGGAGATAGGCAAGCAGATCCTTGATCTCCCGTCTTGCATAGAAGTTGACGCCTCCGATCACTTTATATGGAATGTTGGTGGATACAAAGCGCTCTTCAAACATACGAGACTGTGCGTTAGTTCGGTACAGAACGGCACATTCATTATAGGAAGCGCCCTCTTCCTTGACTTTCTTCTGAATGGCTCCCGCAATATAGTCCGCCTCGTCGTAGGCATTGTCAAACTGACGGCAGACCAGCTTCTCCCCTTCCGGATTCTCGGTCCAGAGTGTCTTGTCCTTCCGGCCGTGATTGTTGCGGATCACGGCATTGGCCGCATTCAGGATGGTGGAGGTGGAACGGTAATTCTGCTCCAGCTTGATTACCACCGCATCCGGAAATTCCTCTTCAAAGTTCAGGATATTCTTGATATTGGCTCCCCGGAATTTGTAGATGGACTGGTCGTCATCCCCTACCACACACAGATTCCGGTATTTAGATGACAGGATCTGGATCAGACGGAACTGCACCGTGTTCGTATCCTGATACTCGTCCACCATAATATAACGGAACCGCTCCTGATAATACTCCAGCACATCCGGCTGTGTCTGGAACAGCTGGACGGCCTTCACGAGCAGATCGTCAAAGTCCAGTGCATTGTTGGCACGGAGCTGCTTTTCGTATTCCGCATAGACTTCGGCAATCTTCTTTCTGGAAAAATCGCCCTCCGCATCAAGACGGTACTCCTCCGGACTGATCATCTCATTCTTTGCGGAAGAAATCGCTGATAAAAGTGCCCGTTCTTTGTACATCTTCGTATCGATCTGGAGATAACGGCATACTTCCTTCATCAGCGACTTCTGATCGTCCGTATCGTAAATCGTAAAGTTTGTGTCATATCCGAGCCGATCAATAAATCGTCTCAAAATCCGCACACAGGCAGAATGAAACGTGCTGACCCAGATACTCTCGGATCCGAATCCGACCAGCTGATCCACCCGCTCCCGCATTTCGCCCGCGGCTTTATTGGTAAATGTAATGGCGAGAATATTCCACGGGTTGACCCCTTTTTCCTCGATCAGATAGGCGATCCGGTGCGTCAGCACCCTCGTCTTTCCCGATCCGGCTCCCGCCAGAATCAGAACCGGTCCTTCTGTCTGATAGACCGCTTCTTTCTGCATATCATTCAACGAATCATAAATACTCATTTTCTATGTACTCCCATCTCTGTTCGTAGTTTTATCAGTATACCATACATCTGTTCGATATTTCAAGGTATTGGAAGATTCTTCTGGCCCAACCTTTCACAAAAAACTTGCCATCTAGTTTTTAAAACTATATAATGTATATATGAAGTTTTTACACGAGGGGTTTTGACGTTATGACGATTGACACAAATGATTTATTAAACAGTATTTTAGACAGCCTTTCCAGAATCGATTATATCCATCCGGGTGAAATCCCGAATATTGATTTATACATGGATCAGGTTACGACATTTATGGAGACACAGCTAAGTTCCACGAAGCGCTACGAGCAGGACAAGATTCTTACGAAGACGATGATTAACAATTATGCCAAGAATCATCTTCTTCCAGCTCCGGTAAAGAAGAAATATTCCAAAGAGCACCTTCTTGTTCTGATTTTTATCTACTATTTTAAAAATCTGCTTTCGATCCACGACATTGAGCTGCTTTTGAAGCCTCTGACCGAGAAGTATTTCCAGACATCAGAAGATTTTGATCTGTCTGCGGTGTACAAAGAGGTCTGCCAGCTGGAAAAGAGCCGGATCACTTCAGTTCAGGAGGATATCAAAAATCTCTGGGAGGAATCTTCCCGGACTTATCAGGATGCACCGAAGGAGGATCAGGAATATCTGCAGCTGTTTGCATTTATTTGCTCGCTGAGCTTTGATGTCTACATCAAAAAGACAATTATCGAAAAACTGATTGATTCTTTCTCCGATGAGAAAAAATAAAAAGAACAAGACGCTGAGGGCCGTGAGACTTTCAGCGTCTTTATGATTACTCTTTGTTTTCAATTCTGTCAAATACCATATCGTACCCGTCATTGCCGTAGTTCAAAGAACGGTTTACACGGCTGATCGTCGCGGTTGATGCTCCGGTCTTCTCTGCAATCTCCAGATACGTCTTCTGCTCACGCAGCATTTTTGCCACCTCAAATCTCTGAGATAAAGACAAGAGCTCATTGATCGTACAGATGTCTTCAAAGAAAATATAACACTCTTCCTTATTTTTCAGGCTGAGAATCCCTTCAAACAGATTGTCCACAGCCTCTGTCTTAATTTTCCTACTCATATCTACCCTCCATATCTTGTTCGTCGGGCAATGTTTCTGCCGAGTACTATTTTAGCACACTAAACTCATAAAGTCCAGCAGTTGTTATCATTTCCGTTTGATAAGACTGTAAAATTTTTCATAAGACGTTGTGGCAATCAGTTCTTCCGGGAAATCGGTCTCCTGAAGAATTTTTTCGATACAGCTAAACTCTCCGGCGTCTGCATCGATATGTGCGTCACTGCCTGTTGTGATATAAACGCCCTCTTTTTTGCAGAGTTCCAGAATTTCCTTTGCGTTGACCTCAGTATTCACACGGAATCCGCCCGGACGCAGGGAGGAATTATTCATCTCGAGAAGCGTATTGGTCTCCTTCGCTCCTCTGACAAGTTTTTCGTAATCGATCGGAAACCGGCCGTCGTCCGGATGACCGATAATATGAATATACGGATTTTTCATCACGTTGAGATAGGCCTGTGTATTCAGCTCCCTGGAACGGCTTTCTCCATAGCACGGTCCATGGATACTCGCAATGGCCAGATCCATCGACTTCAAAACACCTGCCGGAAGATCTACCGTACCGTACTCGTCCATGATATTCAGTTCCACACCCATCAGGATGTGAAGCCCGTCCACTTCTCTTGGTACGACTGTATAATTCTGGAAATAAAATTCATGGCACGCTCCAGGCATCTCCGGTGCATGCTCCGTCAAGGCAAGCGCCTCCAGTCCCCTGTTTTTTGCGGCCTGAATCATCTCCATTCTCGTACTGTAGGCATGCCCGCTTACCACAGTATGAGAATGTGAATCTACTAAGATTTTCAAAAAGATCCCTTCTTTCTTTATATCTTTTCTACTTTACTGCTTTAGTTTAACATATTTTTCCATTAAGAACAATGATACATACTTCTTTCATTTCCGTCCATACTTTTGATTGAGGTGATCCAAATGAAGAAAGATTCAACTGTAAAGAAAACCCGGAAGAATCCAGATTCTTATGATTATCTGGCCAATTCTGCTTCTGCCAACGACTGTACCGGCCTGATTCCATCCGCACCGCAGTCTGAAGCAGAACTTCAGTCTTATGAAGAAGTCTACGCCTATACTGCTCCAAAAATCAAATCCCAAAAAGGCTCTGATCAATCCTGAAAAAGGGATGCCCGCCTGCGGCAAGTTTCCGCAGACGGGCATCTTCTTTTAAAACAACGTCATCTGTCCTGTACAGTATTTCTCCTGCTTTGCGATCTTTACCTCATCCTCCGGCCTGAGATGTCCGGTCAGTAACGGGGAGGTTGTATCGTGTTCTCTCATCTTCTCTTGTACAAGCTCCTTGTTCTCATTTGCGTAGCAGTAAATGCAGCCGTTCCCGCATGTATTGTATTCTCCGATGTCACTTCCAAGAACACAGCTGCATCCCTCTCTCGGAGTCTTTTTCCCGCCCGGAATCTGCATTTCCATGCCGACCGCATGTTCCAGAATCTCCTTTGTCATACAGCCCGAAATATCGATGCCGTACGGTGCAAGTTCCGTACCTTCACAGCAGGAACGTACCCGGATCTGATACTTCCCTGCAATCTGTGCAAACTCTTTTCCGATACAGAGCCGTTCCTCTTTGCGAACCGGCCGGACTTCCGGAAAATTCCGCTTCGTTTTTGCATACAGATCAATAAAACTGATCACACACTGATCGGTATATCCACTTAAGTATGCACACATCGTTTCAAACGCCTCCATATGAAAGGACAGGCTGTACCGGTCCGACAGAAAAATCGGATCATAACGCCAGCTGACAGCCCGTTTTCCAACCTTTTCGGAAAGCACACGGAAGGATTCCAGTACCTTTCTCTTGTCCGGTACCTGCGGTTCGATCTCTTTTCCGTAGGGTGTGATCGTCACAAACCAGAACTGCGGAAATACCGAAATCTCATCGAGTCTTCCAAGCATCGGTTCCGGATTCTTGGTACAAAATGCAAGACAGTCCACCACATCCGGCGTCAGACGGTACCGTGTGACCTGCTGCGGATAGTAAGGATTTCTCACAAGCACATATTTTTCCCGTATTCTCCGGAAAAACCAGTCGCTGTAACAGGCAGGAATATCTGTCCGCATCCCGGTATTGATTATCACAGCTCCCACTCCTTTCCTTCAGGGCTTTCCTTTGAAACGCCTGGTCAGGACAGGGTAAATGCTTCTTCCGCACCTGTCGTATCAATCAGTGCTGTCATGAGCGCATCCACGTCTTCCCCAGGGATCTCCCATACATTTTCCGTCTCACTTTCCTGTACATGGACGGTAATGGTTGTCTTGTCACCGTACTGCGGATTTTCAAGAGCGGTATTGAGACATTCGTAGAGCATCTCTCCCGCTGCCTCCGTCATCTCCTCATCGGTAGGCGCCGCCTGATTATTCAGAATATTGTTCTGCACCTGGGACAGATAATCCTGCAGCTTCTGCTGGAGCAGCTCTTCTACACCGCCGAACATAATGATCGGTTCTACTTCCACGCCGACTTCAAAGCTTCCGTCATCCTGCTCTTTTGCTTCCTGCACGGTATATTTTGTCTTTTGCATCAGGTTTGGAATATAGCTCCGGTACTTTTCCGTCAGCTCGTCCGAAAATCCAAGGGAATCAAATTCCTGCATGTAGGAATCGATCGCTGCCTCGTACTGTTTTTTCGCTTCTTCTTCGCTGGACTCGGAAATTGCCTCGTATGCCTTTGTTTCTCCCCTTGTCACCATATCCAGAACGGCCTGTGTATATCCTGTCGCATCAAACGGCTGCTGGCATCCTGTCAGCAACATAAGTGACGCTGTCAGAATAAAAACAACTGTTTTCTTTACATACTGTTTCATCTTTTTCTCCTTTCAGTTTTTTTCAGTATAACATACTTTAAAAAAACTGTCATCCGGGCAGTCCGGATTCAACAGCTTTGCTTCCCCTTTTATAAAAAACCGGACTGATGGGAATACTGTCACCAGAAAGGAAATTCTTCGGGAGGTACTTATGTCAAAAACTTCTTTAGACCGCCGGGTTGTAACTATAATGAATCACATTCACGCAGGCGTACTGTATTGTAAAAACGACCGGTACTCTACCATATTGTACGCAAATGATTATTTTTATCAGATGATCGGTTATGAGAAGGATGAATTTGCCATTTTATTCAGCAACCGTTTTGCCGATCTGGTGGTGGATGATGTGGCCCCGATTCTGATATCGGTCAAGGAACATATCGCTCTTGGGAAAGATCTGGACTTCGAATACCGGATGCATAATAAAAAAGGGGAAATCTTCTGGATTCACGACACCGCAAAATACGATCCGGAAAATGACAGCTGGTATGTCACGATCATGGATATTACTGAAATGAAAAGTCTGAAATATGAACGAGAGCGGCTGGAATTCTATCTCAATAACATGCCGAACAAAATTGTCATCTGCAATCTGGATACTACCATTATCTATAAAAACAGACAGGCAGCTCAGTGCAGTTATTTCAATTCTGAGGCCACTTCCCTGTATCAGCTGGAAAGAGGGCATGTTCTTGTGAAAAGCCTGGATGAGATCCTGTGCCGTGCGTCTGACGGAGAAACGCAGGAATATGAAACACGATACCGGAAAAATGGTGTATTTATCGGTCATGACAAAAACCGTCTGATCCCGATTTGCAATTCAGAAGGGAAAATCATGAATTATATGCAGGTCAGCGAAGATCTGCTGGCGAAAAGCGACGGACTGACACGTTTTCCTACCAGATCCATGTTTGAATACTATTTTTACTGTTTTACCGGTTCCAGACCTGATACTCCTGTTCATCTGATGATCATAGACGTCGACGAATTCAAAGGGATCAATGATACTTACGGTCACCGGACCGGAGATGAAATCATACGTATGACCGCGCGTAAACTCACTTCCATGCTTGGACCGGAAGATTACATCTGCCGCTTTGGCGGAGATGAATTTCTGATTCTGTTTGTTGACCAGGCGCTGGAAAATATCATAAAAAAAGCGCGGTATGTTCTGAATACCGCGCTTTTTCCGGACAGCATAGGGGGAACTACCATCCGGATCACCTACAGTGCCGGAATCGCTTCACGCGGCTCCGGAGACGATTATGAAAGTCTGCTCCTGAAAGCCGACCGCGCTCTCTATCGCACAAAGGCAAATGGTAAAAACAATATTCATATCTTCAACGGATCCTGAATGTCACATCCGCCTCATTTTTCTCCGGAGAATGTCCTCCGGAGTTTTTTATATTTTCCTCATTTCGACTGCTTCCATTCTGAGAGACCGTCCGACTGTGCCAAGAGTGGACACGCCATCCGCCCGGGTCCACTGTGTCCATCCGGTTCCCTGAATATGTGCTCTCCACTCGAAATTTCCTTTCAGCCACAGACATTCCAGACGTTTCTTTTCCCCGGCCGTTCCGATCAAGGTATTCTGATTCACTGTCCCGTAGTCGATCCATCCTTCATCCTGAATATGGGCCTGTGCCTCGATATTGCCGCAGTGCTGGCTTTTAATCCGCAGGGCTTCAAGCCGGAGGGCGGATCCGGTCGTTCCAGCAGTCATGCCGTCCGCCATCCAGACGGTATCTCCGCTTCCCTGCACATGTGCCAGATAGGCAATATCCGCAACTTTGATTTCCACTGCCTCGATCTGCAGCGATTTCCCTTTTTCACCGGCCCACTGTCCGTTGACACACCACCTGCTCCATCCGAGATTTTTCTGGTGCACACGGTACAAATATACTGTATCCCCGGATTCAATTTTCAGTGCTTCGAGCCGTTTCTCCTGCCCGGTTGTTCCGATAATTGTAGATTCTGTAATATTTTTGTACAGTTTGTCACCGATATCCCGGATATGTACGGTCACATCCATATGATTCACTGGAAGAATCCGCAGTGCCTCCACTCTCCTGCTCTGTCCGGTACTGCCGGCCATTGCTCCGTCACACTGCCAGTTTGCCCATCCAATACCACGAAGATGACCCTGGTAGGACACTTCTCCTTTCCGGTCCTTCCTCTCCTGAAAAACGCCCGCATGGTCAAGGACTGTTCCATCCGGATCTTCTGCTGTCTGCTCTCCTGTACAAAACCACGCCTCCGTCCTGCTTCCCGTCAGCCGGTTCAGATCGCATTGCGGGGTAATTCCAGGGCAGTGCCCGATACTCGTATACTGATGAAGATCTACTCCACTGTGGCAGGGATAGCCGGAATTATAAGTCCCGTTATTCAGGCCATACCGTGATTCCCACCATGCGCAGCCGGACGGGCGTGACCGGATGATCTCCTGATATCTGCTGTAATCCGCATAACCGGTGTACAGCATGAACTTCTTTCCGCTTCCGGCAAGATAATCCATTGCTCTCTTTACGTCGGCGGCCGCATTTCCCTCTTCCGCATCAAGCGCGTATCCGACAAAATATTTACCGGCTCTGGCCTTGCAAACCTCTGTCAGAAAGACTGCCTGAGCCGGTTCATTCCCGTTCCGGAGATAGGCATACAGCCAGTATGGAATCTCATTGTTCTCACAGCCTCTGATAAAATCATCCAGCGTAGGATCTGTGTAATCCGTCCCTTCCGTCGCCTTTGAGATCAAGAAAGGGCAGTTTCTCTTTACAAGCCTCCAGTCTTTAACCGGCCTGTACCGGGAAATGTCTACATAATATGCCATAGCCTATTCCTCCTTTTTCAACTGTTTCAAAATCTGATTGACGTAAGTACTTGCTCCTGCAGCAAGAACTCCCTGAACAATGGTCGTGAATACCGCAAGTGCCGCTTCCCGTCCTGAGCCCACTGGTCCGTTTGCAAATACCCAGATGCCGCAGAGCAAAATACCGGCGGTTCCAAGAATCACCGGAATCCATTTGTCTTTCACTACAGTCGTTTTCTTTAGGCCGATACCTACAATATACAATACAACTGCGACTACAATCAGTTCCGGTTTGATATACTCCGTAATCAGTTCCATATTTTTCCATCCTTTCTTTTTTTCCGGGAGGCTATTCCCCTCCTCACTCTAATTTATGTGAAAATTTCTATTTCGGAACATGGAATTTTCTCATTTTTCCTTCCATATTTCCTAAAAAAAGCAGTGCTTTTGTCCAGGGTTGTTTCATGAATGATTTTTAAAAGTATAAATCGATCTGATTTTATCGAGGGTTATATATGCTATACATCAGTATATGTAATCCTCGACTTTTTGTTCGAGTAGAGGTATAATGTCTTATAT
>NZ_BSBO01000038.1:0-39682 GCF_027924685.1 Sellimonas catena | reverse complement strand
TATAAGACATTATACCTCTACTCGAACAAAAAGTCGAGGATTACATATACTGATGTATAGCATATATAACCCTCGATAAAATCAGATCGATTTATACTTTTAAAAATCATTCATGAAACAACCCTGGGTGAAAAAGCGGGAGAATTCCCTTTATAGACGTCCCCTTTCTGTGTTATGATAGTATCTGTACTATCGAACAGAAAGGGGTATTTTCATATGGAAGATACGTCTGGAAATAAAGACAAACAGATTTGTCTCGGTCTGGTCGCCCATGTGGATTCGGGAAAAACGACGCTGGCCGAGAGTATTTTATATCAGAGCGGACAAATCCGGACGCTTGGAAGAGTCGATCATAAAGATGCGTTTCTGGATACCTACGAGCTGGAAAAGGACCGCGGCATTACGATTTTTTCCAAACAGGCACAGACCGTGATCGGGGACAGGCAGGTGACGCTCCTGGATACGCCGGGCCACGCAGATTTTTCCGCGGAGATGGAACGAACCCTTCAGGTACTGGATTATGCGGTGCTGGTGATCAGCGGGGCGGACGGCGTCCAGGGACAGGTGCGCACCCTCTGGACCCTGCTGGACCGGTATGAGATTCCGGTTTTTCTTTTTGTAAACAAGATGGACCAGCCGGGGACGGACCGGACGACCCTTCTGCAGGAACTAAAGAAAGAGCTGGACGAGCGGTGTGTGGACTTTGGCAAAGACCAGAGCCGGGAGGAACTGTTGGAGAATATCGCAGTGTGCGAAGAATCTCTTCTGGAATATTATCTGGAGACCGGAGAGATCGAGGATGAGGCGGTAAGGACTCTGATCCGGGAGAGAAAGCTGTTCCCGTGCTGCTTTGGATCTGCATTGAAGATGCAGGGAGTGGAGGAATTCCTTCAGGTATTTGACACCTTTACAACCGCACCATCCTATCCGGATGTCTTCGGGGCAAAGGTCTACAAGATTGCAAGAGATCCGTCCGGGACTCGCCTGACCTATCTGAAAATCACCGGCGGGACACTGAAAGTCAAGGACATTTTAAGGGGCAGAAAACAGCAGGACCCGGAAGAGACCTGGGAGGAAAAGGTTCATCAGATCCGGATTTACTCCGGTGCCTCCTATCAGGCGGTGGAGGAGGCTTCCGCCGGGATGGTCTGCGCCGTGGCGGGACTGGATTCCAGCTGGTCCGGGGAAGGACTTGGAATGGAGGAGGACGCCCAGGTGCCGATGCTGGAGCCGGTGCTCTCCTATCAGATCCTTTTCCCGGACGGGGAGGACGTTCACCTGATGCTTCTGAAACTCCGGCAGCTGGAGGAGGAAGTACCGGAACTGCACATCGTATGGAATGAGCAGGCCGAAGAGATCCATGTCCAGGTGATGGGCGAGGTTCAGATCGAAATCCTGAAAAGCATGATTGAAGAGCGGTTCGGCGTCCGTGCCGAATTTGGCTCCGGAAGCATTGTATACAAGGAAACCATTACGAAGAAAGTAGAAGGGGTGGGACACTTTGAGCCCCTCCGCCACTATGCGGAAGTCCATCTGATTCTGGAACCGGGTGAGCGGGGCAGCGGACTCGTTCTCGACAATCAGTGCAGCGACGATGTGCTGGATAAGAACTGGCAGCGTCTGATCCTGACCCATCTGGCAGAGCGGAAGCATCCAGGAGTTCTGACCGGATCGGAAATCACCGATCTGAAAATCACCCTGGCATCCGGAAGAGCCCACCAGAAACATACAGAAGGCGGAGACTTCCGGCAGGCGACGTACCGCGCTGTCCGGCAGGGACTGATGAAGGCGGAAAGTATCCTGCTGGAACCGGTCTACGACTTTATTCTGGAAGTCCCGCAGGAATCCATCGGGCGAGCTATGACGGACATCCAGAAGATGGGCGGCTCCTTTGCGCCTCCGGAGCAGGAGATGGACCGCGCCGTCCTGCGCGGCAGCGTTCCCGTATCGGAGCTTCAGGGATACCAGATGGAAGTCATTGCCTATACGAAAGGGCTTGGAAGGATGTCCTGCACTCTGAAAGGGTACGAGCCATGCCACAATGCGGAGGAAATCATCGAGGCGGCAGGATACCGGCCGCAGCTGGATGCGGACAACCCGGCGGGATCCGTATTCTGTGCCCATGGTGCCGGATTTTATGTGGAGTGGGATCAGGTAGAAGACTATATGCATCTGGAAAGCTGCTTGAAAGAAGAAAAGCCCCGGGAAGAAGCGGCCGCACCCCGTTCCTATACCCTGACCTCCAGTTACGGCTGGGGAGACGAAAAAGAACTGGAAGAGATCTTCAACCGTACCTACGGGTCCGGCCAGGAACGAAAATACGGATACCAGAAACAGAAAACCAAAACCCCTTCCAGGGCGCCGAAGACCGTCTACGCGAAAAAGAAGGAGGAGGAAGAATACCTCCTTGTAGACGGCTACAACATTATCTTTGCGTGGGAGGAATTAAAAGAGCTGTCCAAAATCAATATCCAGGCGGCAAGAGATAAACTAATGGATATCCTGAGCAATTATCAGGGGTTCAAAAAGCAGACTCTGATCCTTGTATTTGACGCCTACAAAGTGGAAGGACATCCGGGTGAGGTACAGAAGTACCACAATATCTATGTCGTCTACACAAAAGAAGCTGAGACAGCGGATCAGTATATCGAAAAGACGGTACATAAAATCGGTCGTACCCACCAGGTGACTGTCGCCACATCGGACGGACTGGAGCAGATCATCATCATGGGACAGGGCGCAAGAAGGCTTTCTGCAAAAGGACTGAAGGAAGAAATCGAACAGGCCAGTATCGAGATCAGGGAAACGTATCTGGACCACAAAGACACAAAAGGGAAAACCTATCTCTTCGACCAGCTCTCCGAAGAGATGACCGATTTCATGGAGGAGATCCGGCAGGGAAGGAAAGCCGCCAGAAAAGAAACGCCATAGGTCTATTGAAAAGACGGAACAAGGGACAGCCCGTTCCGTCTTTTTCATACATGAACACGTAGAATATTTTAAAAAGTTTAGAAAGAATTCTCAGATTTTTTATGGAGTTATCCAGGTCACTGTGATAAGATAACACTATCTGAAAAGCATTCTGCTTTTCTCATTCAACGGCGTTCGCCGGATTATCCAATCAATCAAACTGAATACGGCAGAGACATCTGTCAGAAAAGAACAGACCTTTTCGGCTTTCACGGATTATGGTACACTGTAGAAAGAAGAACAGTTCCTTATCAGGCAGATGCAAAAGCCATCTCAGAAAGGAGACTGTCTATGAGAACAAATGAAACCAATCAAAAAATCACAAACGGCCAGGAAGAATTTATCATGAAACCCTATGTGGACTGGTGTTTCAAAGAGCTGATGCGCAATCCAAAGACGAGACAGGGATTTATTGCAGTGCTGCTGAAAGTCCCACCCGAAGAAATCGGCGAGACGATTCTGCTGAAAAATGAGCTTTCCCGGCGGTCCGAAGAGGAAAAACAGGGCATCCTGGATGTACACGTCCTTTTACGGAACGGAATTCAGATCGACATGGAGATGCAGGTTGCCTATGTGGATTACTGGGACGAGCGGCAGATGTTTTATCTGTGCAAGATGTTTGCCGATCAGCTGAAAAAAGGAGAAGGGTATGAGAAACTTCAGAAGTGCATCCAGGTCGGAATCCTGAATTTCACATATTTCCATGATGATGACATCAGTTACCACGTGATCAATTTTCGGGATAACAAGACCATGAAGCTGTACAGCGATAAGATGGAGATTCAGATTCTGGAACTGCCCAAGATACCGGAAGGTTATCAGGATCCGGACGGGATTGTAGCATGGATGAAATTCTTCCGGGGGCCGGACAAAAAGGAGATGGAAGAATTGGCAAAAGAAAATCCATATTTGGAAGAGGCATACGAAGACCTGTTGGAAATGAGCCAGGATGAAGAAAAAAGGCGCGAATATGAAGCGAGGGAACGGGCGATCCGCGACTATGAGCATTTCAAACATGCGGCAGAGCGTGCAGCAGAGCGCGCACTCAAGGAGGGACACGAAAAAGGAATGCGCCAGGGAATCCAGGAGGGAATTCAACAGGGAATTCAACAGACATTAATTGATTTGTATCGGAAGCAGGTGCTGACCGTGGAACAGGCGGCCGTGGAATGTGGAATGACGGTGGAGGAATTCCAAAAACTTCTTTAAAATTGGTTTGGACGGATCAGGAACAGAACGAAGAGTTTTTTATACCGGATGTGGTTTTGATGGGGAGTCCGAATACACCTTATCCGCTCTCCTGGAAAAAGCATCAGGAAGAGAACAATTTGCATAAGGAGGACATAAATATGAAAACAATCTATTTTGCTGGAGGGTGCTTCTGGGGAATGGAAGCATTTATGAAAAAGCTGCCGGGTGTTGCAGAGACGACGGCCGGATATGCCAATGGCAGAACGGAGAATCCGACGTATCAGGAGGTCTGCAGCAATACGACAGGGCACGCGGAGACGGTGAAGGTCGTGTATGATCCGGAACAGATTTCCCTGGAACTGTTATTAAAAGCCTTTTTCAAGGTTGTGGATCCGACGGAGCTCAACCGGCAGGGCGGTGACGTTGGGGAACAGTACCGGAACGGCATCTATTATGTGGATGTAGAGGACCGGCCCGTGATTGAGGCGGCAATCGAGAAGGAGAAGCAGAAGTATGCAAATCCGGTTGTGACAGAATGCATGCCCCTTGCCTGCTTTTATGATGCAGAAGAATACCATCAGGATTACCTGGATAAGAATCCGGCCGGCTACTGCCATATCAACCTGCTGGATGCGGACGAATTCATTGCAGAAGAAATGGGAGAGGAAAGTATATGTTAATGCATCATGCGTGTATGCTCTGTAATTTAAATCAGGTGTATCGTGTGATCCGTCTGCTGGATATGGATGAATTGTCAGACAGGCATCTGGTATCCAAAGTTGTGGCGTTTCTTGCCGAGGCGGACTATTCGAAAACAAATTCGGAGATCATGGGTGAGACCTGGAAATTGATTACCAGAGAAACGGGACAGGAAGATCCTTATGCAGAGATAAAAAAGCGGTATAACCGGATGCTTCTGGATGAGGAGGAAGAACTTCGCTTGTCGGTGAAGCGCTCAGAAGACCCGCTTTGTGGTGCCCTGCGTCTGGCAGCCGCTGGAAATCAGATTGATTTTGCAGGGAGCAGAGAAGTCCGTTTTGTGATGGAAGAAGTATACCATCGGATGAATGGAATGCTGGCGGTGGATGACAGCGGGCAGCTCTTTAAAGATTTGAAAGATGCAAAAAGTGTGTTGTATATAGGGGATAACTGCGGAGAAATTGTGTTGGACAAACTGTTTATAGAAGAAATCCGGAAGCAGTACCCAGATCTTTCCGTTACATATGGAGTCAGAGGGGAACCGATTGTCAATGATGTGACGATTCTGGATGTCCGCATGACAGGAATGGAAAGAGTGGCAGAGGTGATCGAGAACGGAAGCGGAGCCCTTGGTACGGTACTGTCAGATACTTCTTTGCAATTTCGGAATGTGTTTGAAAAGGCGGATGTTATTATCAGCAAAGGTCAGGGCAATTTTGAGGTCTCAGTGAATGCACCGACAAGAACATTTACCATTTGATGATAGTAAAATGTGAGAGAATCGCCGGGATTTTGAAGGCTCCAGTTGGAGAATTGATCTGCTGTCATGGAGTCCGGTGACAAAGAGAGCTTATCAAGTCTGTTTCGGACGTCTATTAAAGAATCAGAAAAGATACCCCATACTGCAACTATAACAAAGCTGCAGCATGGGGCTGTTTTTATTTCTGAACTTCTTTCCTCAGCACTTCTTTTGGCGGCTCAATTTCCAGAGCGATCGTGTGCTCGGTGAGCTCGGAAAGTGCCCGGATTTTCTTATTTAGGAGCGGGCGCATGCAATTCGGTACATGTTCCTGATGAGCCCGGTGGATGGCTACACATTCCTTGCAGTTGCCGTGGTAGCGGCAGGCTTTCTGGCAAGGGCAGTGATCCTTGTCCTTATACTCTTCCCGGAATGCGGAGGCAAACTCCTCCTGAAGCCGCAGTCCTTCGGCGCGGTCGCCACGGTGAAAGGCTTCCATTGCTTCTTTTTGTTTTGGATTTCCTTCGATGATCATAGGTATCCCTCCCTGAGTCCTGTTTCCCTTTGTACGGCCTTATTTTAGCACACTTTCGCTGCCTGTGGAAGTCAAAAGGAGAGGAGTAAGCGGCCGGTCCGTCAGAAGATAGAGTTCGTGGAGGGCACGGGTGATGGCCACATAGAGGAGCTTTGCGTCCTTTGGATGATCCTGATAGTGGTCTTCGTCCGGCTTCCAGAGGATGACACAGTCAAACTCCAGACCTTTGGTCAGAGAGACCGGAAGTACCATGACGCCGTTGTGGAAGCTGTTGTCGTCCTCTTCCAGAGGGATGCCAAGGCCGGATTTCAGCTCTGCGGCCTCTTCCGGCGTCCGGCAGATGACGGCGATGGTTTCAAACTTCTTTTCCCGGACGTGCCGGAGAGTCTCCTGCAGCTGGTAGAAGAGTCCGGAAGGCTCTGCCTGCAGAATGGATACCGGCTGACCATGGCGGATCACCGGATCGATCTGGTAGCCGCCCTGGGAAGCCCGCTGAAGGACCTGCCCTGCAAAGCGGGAAATTTCTATGGTATTCCGGTAACTTTTCAGCAGAAGGTAGAAGCTGTCCTTTGGAGAATCAAACATGGCTTCTTTGAGCTGTTCCCAGTCGTTCATGCCGGTCTCGTAGCGGATGTTCTGGGAGACGTCCCCCATAATGGTAAAGTAACAGTCATGAAGCATCTGCTTGAGGACATAATAGACGGTTTCACCGAAATCCTGAGCCTCATCGATAAAGATCTGGCTGAATACATCCTGATCCTGTTTTTGGAAGATCCGGCGGTAAATGAGGCCAAAGGCGGCCGCATCGTAAACATCGGTTTTCCCTTTTGAAACACCGGCTTTTGTCGCAGAAAAATCAAGAGAGGAATCCTGTTCTTCCAATTCGGTGAGAAATGCAAGGTAAAGTCCCGGAACCGTCCATTTGTGGACGGAAGAGTCAAAATACTTCCGGAATGCCTGGCGTTTGGCTTTCTTAAAATCGGATGACCGCTCGGTGCAGAGAAATTTCAGCCGGGAGAGAATCCGTTCATTTAAGTGTTTCTCGAACTGATAGAGAGAATCTTCCGGGTGATAGCTTCTTGCCTCCAGCATGCTCTCCAGAGAGAGCACTACGCCCAGATCCGGATCCGTGATATCCGAAAGGTTCAGTGCTTCCTCGGTAAGTTCTGTCAGAAACCGGTCCAGTGCCCGGATAAAAGGCAGATGGCTCTTGATTTCCGCCTCCGGATAATCCGGCACGATTTGATACTGCTTTTTCCAGGCTTTCTCCATCAGATACGGGAAGATTTCATCCATCCGCATTTCGTGGATATGGTGGACATCTAGCTCCGGCAGACCGCTCCGGATATAGTGCAGGAGCATGTCGCTGCTTCCGATGATGCAGAACTCGGAGGGCTTGTAGAGATCTTCGTAGTTGTACAGAAGGTACGAGATCCGGTGGAGGGCCACCGTTGTTTTTCCGCTGCCGGCCACACCCTGGACGATGATATTTTTGCTGGGCAGATCCCGGATGATGGTATTCTGCTCCTTCTGGATGGTGGCGATGATATCCCCCAGCACGGCGTCCTTATTCTGAGAAAGATATTTCACCAGCAGGTCGTCATTGGCGGCGATATCATCATCGTAGTAGCCGTGCAGCGTGCCGTCGGAAATGTCGTAGGTCCGTTTCTGGTGGAGATCGATTTCCACATCGCTGGATCCAGGAACGGCGTAATGTCCGTTTCCCAGACTGTTTTCATAGTACACATTGGCCACCGGAGCCCGCCAGTCCACGACAATCACGTCGGTCTGATTTTTCGAAATGCCGTTTTTCCCGATATAGCAGCATTCCGAGGCCTCATAGGTCAGATCGTCGTAGAAAATCCGCCCGAAATACGGCTGATGCAGCGCCGATCTGTTTTTGCGGAGGGTATTTTGCACATGCTCCAGAATATTCTGGCTTGCGACCAGCTGACCGTAGGAATCCCCCTCCCCCTTGCGGACAGCCTGAAACAACGCTGTAACCTCTTTTCGCGAGGCCTGTTCTCTGGCCTCATACAGCCGGATATTTTCCTGAATCACGGAAAGACAGCTTTCCAGATGCAGGAGTTCTTCTTGATAATCCTGATTCATCATGATCATTCCTTTCTTTTCCGGCCATCCCAAACACTGTCTTTCCATTATAGCAGGAGAACGATCGAAAGAAAATCCGAAAAAGTGGGATTTTTACACTTTTTTTCAGGTATGATAAGTGAAAAGCTTTTCAGAAAATATGTTTCGGCGGAGGAAGACAGTGGACAACGAACGATATAACGAAATTGTGACAACATACAGCCCGATGGTGTACCGGATTGCACTCCACGACTGCAGAAATCATGCCGATGCAGAGGACGTCATGCAGAATGTATTTCTTCGGCTGTACCGGTTCGCACCGGAATTTCAAAGTGTGGAGCACCTGCGCAGATGGCTGATTCAGGTGACCGTCCGGGAATCCAGGCGCCTGTTTGCAAAGCCCTTCCGGAAACGGGAAGCACTTCTGGAAGAACTGCATCCGGGAACGGACACATTGGTATCCGGAAGTCCGGCGGATCTGACGACAGAGGAGGGAGTTCTGGCGGATGTACTTTTGCTCCCAAGAAAATACAGAGTCGTCATTTATCTTTATTATTACGAAGAATATTCCATCAGAGAGATTGCAGGAATGCTTGGGAAAAAGGAATCCACCATTCAGACTCAGCTTGCGAGGGCGAGGAAGAAGTTAAAGCAGACATGGGAAATGGCGGATGGAAAGGAGAGATTACGTTATGAATCAGACAGACGGGTTCAGAGAAATGGAAATTTATAAAATGGCATGCACCAGGCTCAGGCCGGATCAACATGCAGTGAACAAGGTGATGCAGAGGAAGCGGGCGGCCAGAAGGCCGGCCCGGAGAAAGGCAGTGGTTCTTGCGGCGGCCTGCATTGGAATGTTTGCCTGCTCGATCGTAGGCACAGCGGCGGCCAGACAGTTTCAGGTGGAATTTTTTGCAGACGGGAAAGTCCTTCAGATTGGAGCCGGACTGGAGAAAAAAGGGGATCAGTATGTGATCCATATGGAAGAAGGAACCAGGACCAGCAGAGAAATGACAGAAGCAGAGAAACTTGGCGTGTCTGTGGTACGGCATGAAGATCAGCAGACTATCGGACTGGTTCTTGGGGAAGAAGAGCGGGATATTACGGAGGAAATCCGAAGGGATGGACAGTACGAAACCATCTGGGAGAAGGATGGGAAGACGTACCGCATTCAGGTGACGGACGCAGAACCGGAGCCAAACGTTACCATTACAGAAGAATAAAGAGCCAGGATGGATACAAAAGACGCCGGGAGGCGCCCGATTCGATCCGACAGGATCGCTTTTGAAGGGCAGACTTCCGGCGTCCGGTTTCGTTATTCCACTTGGGTTAAGGCCTCCTTTGGCGTCATATGGTACTTTTTCTTAAAGACCCGATAAAAATAAGAAAGGTTGTGAAATCCACTGGAAAAGGCCGCATCAATGACAGAATACCTGCCGCTTTGCAGCAGCTGCCAGGCCCTTTCCAGGCGGAGCGCATTGATGTACTCCGTACAGGTCATTCCCACATGGGTCTTAAAAAACCGCATAAAATGCGATTCACTGAAACAGCAGATTTCAGCAAGCGTGGAAATAGCAATGGGAGATTCCAGATGGAGATCAATGTAGTCCAGCACCAGCTTCAGCTTCTCACTTTGCTCCCTGGAAGAGACGGACACTGTCTTTTGAAGACGGAACGGCCAGATCCGGTAAAATAACTCCAGAAACAAAGACTTCATCAAAAGCTCATAGCCCTCCTCCTGGGACTCATACAACTTGATCAGACGGGACATCAGATCCCGCAGATGCGGATTCACAGAATGGCCGGAAGAAAACACATACGGAAACTGCACCTCCCGGTTTGCAAACGGACGAAGATACTTCATACTGCAGAGATCCGAACCACTCGCACCCGGAAAATTCATATGAAACACAAAGGACTCCGAAACCATCCGGCTCTCCGGGAACGAACCCGCAGAATGCAGCACACGCGGCGGCAGCAAAATCACATCCCCCTCCCCAACCGGATAATCACACAAATCAATATGATACACACACGAACCAGACCGGATCCAGGTAAACTCCGCCTCCTCATGCCAGTGCGCCGGCACCAGAGGAAACTCCTCCGACAACACCACATCATACTTCTCAAGCGGAAACAGCCGGTCCCCATGCCGCACACCCTCACGCTTCATCAAAAACGAACGATCACGAAGATCCATATCAGCACACATCCAATACACCTCCCAACCTGTTGAGCACTTATAGGTTTTTTTAGGGCTTATAGGACCTGAAAAGCAGAATCGTACAAAATAGTAAGATAATAATACAAGAAAAAAACAAAAAATGCAAGTATAATACAGTTAACCCTTTTGTTGGGGACGTGTACCGATGCAACGGAACCTGTCCCCAATGAAAAATTTCAGAATAGAGCGAGTTTTTAATATTGTATGAGAAAATGTGACAGTTCTAGGCGGCGATTTGGAAATGCCAGGGTACTGAAAAAAGTCAAAGGAGGAGTTTTGTTATGGCAAGAAAGTGGTGGCAGGATAAGGTAGTATATCAGATTTATCCAAGGAGTTTTCAGGATAGTAACGGGGATGGAATCGGTGATCTTCCGGGTATTATTTCTAGATTGGATTATCTGGCGGATCTTGGAGTGGACGCACTCTGGCTTTCGCCGGTGTGTCAGTCTCCGCAGGACGACAATGGGTACGACATTTCGGACTATCAAAATATTGATCCGATGTTTGGAACACTGGACGACATGGAGCAGTTGATTGCGGAAGCAAAAAAAAGAAATATCAAAATTATTATGGATCTGGTGCTGAACCATTCTTCCGATGAACACCGTTGGTTTCAGGAGGCGAAGAAAAGCAAGGATAATCCGTACCACGACTACTATGTCTGGCGTGATGGTGAGGAAGGAGTGCTCCCGAATGATATGAAGGCATCCTTTGGCGGTTCGGCCTGGGAATGGGTACCGGAGCTTGGTCAGTATTATTTCCATCAGTTTTCTGTAAAACAGCCTGACTTGAACTGGGAAAATCCAAAGGTCAGACGGGAGATTTACGATATGATTCTTTGGTGGATGGACAAAGGTGTTGGAGGATTCCGTCTGGATGTCATCGATCAGATTGCCAAAGAACCAGATAAGAAAATCACGACAAACGGTCCAAAACTGCATGAATTTCTGCGGGAGTTAAGTAAAGAAACATTCCAGAAGGCAGATCTGATTACGGTCGGTGAAACATGGGGCGCGGACCCGGAACGGGCAAAACGTTACAGCAATCCGGACGGCAGCGAATTTTCCATGGTATTCCAGTTTGAGCACGTGATGCTGGATCAGGAAGAAGGAAAAGAAAAATGGGACCTCAGCCCGCTTCCATTTGTGGAACTGAAGAAAAACTTTGCAAAATGGCAGAAAGAACTGCACGGAAGCGGTTGGAACAGCCTGTTTTGGAACAACCATGACCTTCCAAGAATCGTATCCAGATGGGGAAATGACAAAGAATACCGCGTAGAATCCGCCAAAATGCTTGCAACCATTCTACACGGAATGCAGGGAACTCCATATATTTATCAGGGAGAAGAACTGGGAATGACAAACGTAAGATTCCCGGATATTACCCATTACCGCGATATCGAGACACTCCATATGTACGAGGAGCGGCTGGAAGCAGGATACAAAAAAGAAGATATTATGAAATCCATTTACGCAAAAAGCCGCGATAACGCACGGACACCAATGCAGTGGAACGACAGCACAAACGCAGGATTTACCACAGGAACCCCATGGATCGAAGTCAATCCAAACTACACAGAAATCAATGCAGAAAATGAAACCAAAGATCCAGATTCTATTTACAACTACTATAAAAAGCTGATAAAATTACGGAAGGCAAACGAAATCTTCACAGAAGGAGAATTCCATCTCCTGCTTGAAGAAGACTCACAGATTTTTGCATACACACGCACAACTGAAACAGAAACAATGTGCGTCATCGCAAACTTTACAGCTACACCGGCACCATGCAGACTGATAGAAAAATGGAATAAAACAGAAAAACTGATACATAACTATAACA
This sequence comes from Sellimonas catena, assembly GCF_027924685.1. Lineage (NCBI taxonomy): Bacteria > Bacillati > Bacillota > Clostridia > Lachnospirales > Lachnospiraceae > Sellimonas > Sellimonas catena. Next base: position 27,391 of record NZ_BSBO01000038.1, on the reverse strand, counting down.
CAGAAAACACAGACGGAATATTACGTCCGTACGAAGCAATAATCTATATTGACAGATAATTAAAAAACAACTGTATTTTGGGGACGTGTTCCGGTGCATCGGAACACGTCCCCGTAAAAGGGTGATGGTAACTATGTTGGAGCTGGATTATTTTGGGATTGATGGTGCTGTTGGAGGGAATCAGGACTGGTTTTCAAATGTAGTGATGCATATTGGTGGCTGTGCAGCAGCGGCGGCTTGTGATACGTGTATTTATTTTGGAAAGAGATTTGGAAATACAGGATGGTATCCGTTTGACATTGAAAATCTGAATAAGGATGACTATGTTGTGTTCAGCCAGATGATGAAGCCGTATATCAAGCCGCGGGTTGGAGGCGTGAAGAATCCGGAGTGGTTTGTGGATGGTTTTTCACGGTATCTTGAGGATCATCCGGATCCGGAAAGGCCGAAACTTCGGATGGAGATTTTGTGGGGCGGAGAGCCGGAAGGAAAAGCGAAGGAGGCTTTGAAGGAGCGGATGGATAGAGGGTATCCGGTGCCGTTTCTGCTTTTACGTCATCAAAACCGGGAGGTGTTTGAGGATTATATCTGGCACTGGTTTATGGTGATAGGCTATGAGGAGACGGAGAAGGATTTTCTGATTCAGACGGCGACTTACGGAGAGAAGAAGGCTTTTTCCTTTCACGAGATCTGGAATACGGGCTGTGAGGAGAAGGGCGGTATGATTTTGTATGAGCTGTCCGAAAAGTAATGGCCGGAATTATGCAGGCCGAGCCTTCCGGATTGTATTACAGAAAAGAGGTTGACGTCAGAGTGTGGCGGCTTGCCTGCCGCAGAGGAGTGTGTTACAATCGTTTTAGCCTAATAAAGATAAAGGAGAGAAATGATATGGCAAATCCAGTAGTTACGTTTGAGATGGAGAACGGGGATATCATCAAGGCGGAGTTATATCCGGAAATTGCCCCGAATACAGTTCGAAATTTTGTGTCTCTTGCAGGAAAGGGATTTTATGATGGATTGATTTTCCACAGAGTTATCCGTGGATTTATGATTCAGGGAGGATGCCCGAATGGTACAGGTATGGGCGGCCCTGGTTATTCCATTAAGGGTGAGTTTGCGCAGAATGGTGTGACAAATGATCTGAAGCATACGCCGGGTGTGCTTTCTATGGCACGTGCGATGCATCCGGATTCTGCGGGAAGCCAGTTTTTTATTATGCATGAAGCGGCTCCGCATCTGGACGGCGCTTACGCAGCATTTGGAAAGGTGACAGAGGGAATGGACGTGGTCAATAAGATTGCTGAGACAGCGACAGACTACAGTGACCGTCCGCTGGAAACCCAGAGAATGAAAAAAGTTACGGTGGAGACATTCGGCGAAGAATATCCGGAACCGGAAACGATCTAGGTTAAAAGGAACAGGAAGATGAAAAAGAAAATCGACTATGAAAACTGGGATCGAAAAGAGATTTATGAATTGTTTCACGGCTATCTTTTTTATCTGACAGTTGAGATTGATATTACGGAATTCCTGGAGACGATTCATAAACATCAATGGAAATTTTATCCTTCTATCTGTTATTGTATTACCAAGACAGTCAATTTGGATGAAAGATACCGGTATGCAAAAGTGGACGGTCAAGTCTGCGTATGGGATCATGTGAATACTCATTATACTTTGATGCGCAAGAACACGGATCATCTTTTTACACATCAACGGACAGGATACCAGGAGGATTTCCAGAAGTTCTATGAGGCGTTTTTAAAGGATAAGAAAGAAGCGGAAAAATGCAGCAGCCTGTATGCCTATCAGCAAAAGGCGATGGATGACGTGCATATTTCCACGATGCCGAATACTGTTTACACGAGTCTTTCGTACGCCAAGCCGAATTCTTTTACAAAGTATGGAACGGACAATGTCAGTTACATTCCTTTTGTGATGATTGGAAAGTATCATGAGGAAAACGGACGGATGAAAATGCCTGTAACAGTAGAGTTTCACCATGCGGTAAATGACGGGTGGCATGCAGAGAATTTTTTCCGGCTGCTAGAAGAGTGCTGCAGAAGTTTTCAGCAAGAAAAGGAAGACGAAATGCACGATTAGAGAGAGATGTGAGCTGTTGCTGGTTCTGGCGGCAGCTCTTTTTCCATTTTACTAATGACCGGGAATGTGGTACACTATACGAAATATGGTGAAAAATGAAGAAGTAAGAGGTTGACTGCAGATGAGTATGGTAAAAACCGACAAGCTTGTATTTGAATATGAGAAACGAGACGAGGAAGGAAATGTCATCGGGAAGCAGCGGGCCATTGATGAGGTAGATCTGGAGATTGAAAAGGGGCAGTTTATTGCCATTTTGGGACACAATGGTTCCGGAAAATCCACGTTTGCAAAGCATATCAATGCGCTTCTGATTCCGGGAGGCGGCACGATGTGGGTCGGCGGCCGGGATACCAAAGATGAGGATGAGCTGTGGAACATCCGCCAGAGTGCGGGGATGGTGTTCCAGAATCCGGACAATCAGATCATTGCCACGGTGGTGGAAGAGGATGTTGGATTCGGCCCGGAGAATCTGGGGGTGCCGTCAAAGGAGATCTGGAAAAGAGTAGAGGATGCGCTGGAAAAAGTAGGTATGCTGGAATATCGTTACAGTTCGCCGAACAAGCTTTCCGGCGGACAGAAGCAGCGGGTGGCAATTGCAGGTGTGGTTGCCATGCGGCCGGAGTGTATTGTGCTGGATGAGCCGACGGCGATGCTGGATCCGAATGGCCGGAAGGAAGTGATCCGGACGGTCCGGGATCTGCAGCGGCAGGAGAAGGTGACGGTCATTTTGATCACCCATTATATGGAAGAGGTGACGGATGCCGACTATATTTATGTAATGGATAAAGGGAAAGTCGTCATGCAGGGAAATCCAACGCAGATCTTCTCGCAGGTGGATCTGTTAAAGCATTACCGCCTGGATGTGCCGCAGGCGACAGCAGTGGCGGATGCGCTGATTAAAAAAGGATTTCCGGTTTCCGCGGGAACGCTGACGAGACAGAAGCTTTGTCAGGAGGTTTGTGTCCTTGCAAAGGAGAGAGGAGTTCTTCAGAATTCCCTGCCGCCGGAAGTGGTCAAAGATCACGCGCGTACCCGACCGGACGGGGAGCCGATTTTAAGTCTTCGCGGGCTGAATTATGTCTACAGTCCGGGAACTGCCTACGAAAAGCAGGCCATGAAGGATGTCAATCTGGATATCTGGCAGGGCGAATTTATTGGCATCATCGGACATACCGGATCAGGGAAATCTACACTGATCCAGCATCTGGACGGTCTGATCCGTGCTACCGGCGGAGAATTGTATTTTGACGGTGAAAATATTTATAAAGAGGGTTACTCTATGAAAGCTCTCCGGCAGCAGGTGGGACTGGTGTTCCAGTATCCGGAGCATCAGCTTTTTGAAGCGGATGTATTAAGCGATGTCTGCTTCGGCCCGAAAAATCAGGGGCTTTCCGAGGAGGAATGTAAGAAGAGAGCAAAAGAGGCACTGGAGATGGTTGGTTTTCCAGAGTCTTTATACAATGCATCTCCGTTCGATCTTTCCGGAGGACAAAAGAGAAGGGCGGCCATTGCAGGTGTCCTTGCCATGCGCCCGAAGGTGCTGGTACTGGACGAGCCGACAGCGGGACTGGACCCGAAAGGACGGGATGACATTCTGGATCAGATTGCACTGCTCCAGAAAACCACCCATATGACAGTAATTCTGGTTTCCCACAGTATGGAGGACGTTGCCAAATATGTGGACCGGATCATTGTCATGAATCACGGAGAAAAGATTTTTGATGACACACCGAAACAGGTTTTCCGACATTATAAACGGCTGGAAGAAGTGGGACTTGCCGCACCGGAAGTGACATATCTTATGCACGAACTGCGAGAATCGGGAGTTCCGGTTTCTACAGATATCACTCTTGTGGAGGAAGCAGCCGATGAAATAGAAAGGGTATTAAAACAATGATACGAGATATTACAATAGGCCAGTATTATCCGGCGAAGAGCCCTGTTCATAAACTGGACCCGCGTGTAAAGATTGTCAGTACACTGTTGTATCTGATTTCGCTATTTTTATTCCGGAGTATTCCGGGCTATCTGATTGCCACGATCTTTCTCTTTGGATGCATCAAATTGTCCAAAGTTCCGGTAAAATATATTCTCAAAGGATTGAAGCCGATCTTCATTCTGCTGCTGATTACGATTCTCTTCAATCTGTTTTTGACAACCGGTGGCAGAACTCTGGTTCACATCTGGATGTTCCGGGTGACGGAAGAAGGGCTTCGGACAGCAGTTTACATGGCAATCCGTCTGATTTATCTGATCATGGGTGCATCTTTGATGACGTTCACGACAACGCCGACGGCACTGACCGATGCCATCGAAAGTCTCTTGCGTCCGCTGAATCATCTGCATGTGCCGGTACATGAAATCGCCATGATGATGTCCATTGCGCTTCGGTTTATTCCGATTCTTCTGGAGGAGACGGACAAGATTATGAAAGCCCAGATCGCAAGGGGAGCGGATCTGGACAGCGGAAATATTATCCAGAAGGCCAAAGCCATGATTCCAATTCTCGTGCCGCTGTTTGTCTCGGCGTTCCGGAGAGCCAATGACCTTGCCATGGCAATGGAGTCCAGGTGCTATCGTGGCGGCGAAGGCAGAACAAAGATGAAGCCGCTTGTCTACAGCAGCCAGGATATCCGCGCGTATGTGATCGTAATCGTATACATGGTCGTTGCGGTGGGAGCAGGAAGATTTCTTCCGTTTCATATCTGGATTTTTTAATGCAAAGGAAAGCATTCTCAGTGGGAGGGTGCAAAACAAGAATAAAACTTATATATCAGAAAAAGAATCTTTTTACCGGCAAAACGGTAAAACAGATTCTTTTTTTGATACAATGGAAACATGATAGACAGGTGTCATGTTTTGTGTGCTATAGTCAAGGAAAAAGAGGAGGAGACAAGATGAGATATGAGTGGATGGATGCGTACTTGTTAAAAAAGCGGGGCGTGACGAAAGATTATCAGCCGGTCTGGAACTGGATCCGATACCATGTGGGCGGAAAAATGTTTGCAGCCATCTGTCTGGATCAGGAGAAGCGCCCTTATTATATTAATCTGAAGCTGGAACCGGTAAAAGGTGAGGTATTCCGAAGCCAGTACGAAGACATTCTGCCGGGATACTATTCTGACAAAATCAACTGGAACTCGATCCGCACGGACGGGGAGGTGCCGGATGACCTGATGAAAGACATGCTGGATGAATCGTACCGCCTGGTACTGGAAGGATTCAGCCGGAAACGGCAGCGGGAAATTCTGGGCATCACCTGTTGTGGTACAGAATGTTATACGTGCAGCTGTTATGGTTCCATCTGCGGGGGATGCAATGAGCTTTCCGGAAAAGTATTCCACGCTCCGAAGGGAAAGGCCTGCCCGATTTACCGGTGCGCCGTTTACAAAAAGTACCGTACCAGCTGTGCCGGATGTGAGGATCTGCCGTGTGAAATCTGGAGGACAACAAAGGACCCGGAATTGGATGAGGCGGAATTTGAAGCTGATATCCGTCAGAGGATGGAGAATCTGAAAAGAGCATACGAAGATGGCATTTGATTATAAGAAAGAATGCAAAAATTCTACCTTCCGACAGACGATCAGGAAAGCAGAAGAACGCTTAAACCAGTAAAAAGGCGCCGGTCCTGCCAAGGCAGAAGGGAATTTCTGACCTCAGCAGAACTGGCGCCATTGTTATGTATGTGTCTCTATTCTGAAATAGATCCGGACGGCCGGTTGGAAACGGGAATGCCGTTGACTTCCACGCTGTCACTGAGCTGAATGACAAGGTATGGGATGCCGTCAATCAATTTTGTTTCCACCAGATCAGTCCGGTCCGGATTTACCTTGATGACCACATCCGGAGTCTTGACCTCGAAGGTTCGGGTGTTGGCCACGTTGGACGCCAGAAGAGACGGCGTGTCCCCGGCAGCAGCATCAAATTCCCGGTCAAACTGTTCCAGATTTTCCTCCCTGGCGCCGCTTCGCTCCAGAAGTTTCTTCACATCCGTCTTGTCCAGACGCAGCGGCTCCGGCTCATCTTTATGCTCTTCAATCATTTCTGTCAGATTCTCATGAAGTGTCTTGACCGTGTCAAAATTGCAGGAATCCCCAAGGGTATCACTGACCAGATACTGGAAGGTGGATTTCTGATCCCCTGCAGGCATCGGCACATGACAGCCAAGGACATTGTCAATCAGATCATCCTGAAATTCTTTTGCGTTTTTCGAATAATACAGAAGACTGTGGATGTCCGTGGAGCGGTCGTTAAAGGCCGGGAACAAAAATCCGATATCCGGCATTTCCACGATCCAGTCACGGATCCGGTCCTCAATATGATTGGTCTCTGAATTATAGCAGAGCCCTGCCTTGGAAAGCTTCACCGGGCAGATGCTGCAAAGGAGAAATTCATATACTTCGTCTGAAGCATCAAACATTTCTTCCCCGTCGGAAGATTTCCCAGGCACATCGTAGTTTGCATGAATCAGAATAATATAATAATTTTCCCCATAGTTATAAAAATCGATAATCTTTTGATAAAACTCGTCCAGAAGAGAATCATCCTGAAGTTTACTGTCCCGAAGTCTCAGAAGAAACTCCTGGGTGCCGCCGGAAGTTTCCTGCTCCAGCGGGAACTCCATATCCATCAGATTTTTCCCGATTCCTCCGGAAAGCGTCTTCTTAAACAGATCAAAATATTTAAACATTTCCTCCTCCGGGAGAGAAAGGAACGCATCTTTTGATTTCGTCTTTATCGTCTTTTCCCCGTCTACATAACAGCCACAGATCCGCGTAATGGCACAGTTGGCAGGAGAAAACTGCTTTTTAATTTCTGCGATTTCTTTTTTATTCATGTTCGTTCACCTCGCAGATTATCTTATCATGGATGAAGAAAATGTACAAGAAAAAGGCAGATTCTTTGGCCGCGGTGTGTTAAAATGAAGAAAGCAAACAGACGAAGGGGATCAGAACGTGAAACGAATCAAACTGACCGTCGCATACGACGGCACCAACTACTGCGGCTGGCAGGTACAGCCAAACGGAATCACAATTGAAGAAGTACTGAATAAAAAACTCAGCAAACTTACCGGAGAAGATATTCACATCATCGGAGCAAGCAGAACCGACTCCGGCGTCCACGCCCTTGGAAATGTGGCAGTTTTTGATACAACAAGTACAATTCCACCGGAACGGTTTGCCTATGCCATCAACCAGAGACTGCCCGAGGACATTGTAGTCACACAGTCCGAGGAAGTTCCTATGGATTGGCACCCAAGGTATCAGGACTGCATAAAATACTACGAATACCACATTCTCAACAGATCACTCCCGGATCCGCTGAAACGCCTGACCACAAGCCACGTCTCCTTCCCGCTGGATGAGGCCAAAATGCAGGAGGCGGCCAATTACCTCATCGGTACACACGATTTCAAAAGCTTCTGCAATATCCGCACAAACACGGACGACACCGTACGCACCATTTACAGTCTCGACGTTGTCCGGGACGGAGAAGAAATCACCATCTACATCAGCGGAAACGGCTTCCTCTACAACATGGTACGCATCATCGCCGGCACACTCATCCGCGTCGGCCGGGGATTCTATCAGCCAGAACAAGTCAAAGAAATCCTCGAAACAAAAGAACGAACTGAAGCCGGCGTCACCGCACCACCACAAGGCCTCAGACTTGCAAAAATAAAATATTCATCGGGGACGTGTTCCGATTCAAAGGTACACGACGTAAATGAGTAAAAAATGGCCTCCAGCCCAGTAAAATCAAGGGCTGGAGCTAATTGTCAGATAATTTTCACTGGGGACGTGTTCCGGTGCATCGGAACACGTCCCCGGAAAGGAGGAGCGATGGGGAAGATCTATTTTGATAATGGGAGTACGTCGTTTCCGAAGGCGCCGGGTGTGGGCCGTGCGATGGTGGAGCTTTTGGAGCGGGGTGCGTTTAATATTAATCGTGGCGGCTACGAGGGGGCTTATGAGCTGGCAGGCCGGGTGCTGGATACGCGTGAGATGCTTGCGAAGCTGTTTCATGCGGAAAGTTCCAGACAGGTGATTTTTACCCCGGGAATCACATGGTCTTTGAACATGTTTTTAAATGGATTTTTGAGGGAGGGGGATCATGTGGTGGTCTCCGGCATGGAGCATAATGGTGTGATGCGTCCGCTGGAACAGCTGAGGAAGACGAAGGGAATTTCTTATGATGTGGCAAGGACGTCATCAGAGGGCGAGGTGACAGCTGAGGCCGTGGAGGAGAAGATCGGTCCGAAGACAAGGCTGGTGCTTGTGCTGCATGCTTCCAATGTGTGCGGAACGGTGCTTCCGATTGAAGAGATCGGGGAAGTTTGCAAACGGCATGATGTCTTTTTTGCGGTGGATACGGCTCAGAGTGCGGGGACACTTTCTATTGACATGCAGAAGGCAAACATCGATTTTCTGGGATTTACCGGACATAAGGGGCTCAAAGGCCCGCAGGGGATCGGCGGCTTTTTGATTTCGCCGGAGCTGGATGCCTGTGTCCGGCCGGTGATTCTCGGCGGAACGGGAAGTCATTCGGATCTGCTGTCCCAGCCGGAAGAACTGCCGGATAAGTACGAGAGCGGAACGATGAATCTTCCGGGAATCATCGGGCTCCATGCGGCTCTTTCCTATCTGGAAGAAACGGGAATCGATGTGATCCGCAGGAAAAAGGAACAGCTGACCGCCCGGTTTCTGGACGGAGTCAGAGAGATCCCGGGTGTGCGTGTGATCGGAAAGCAGACGATGGAGCACCGGACGGCGGTGGTCTCTCTTGATTTTCCAGAAATGGATAATGCGATCGCGGCATTTCTTCTGGAACAGGAGTACGGGATTATGACGCGGGTCGGCCTGCACTGTGCGCCGCTGGCCCATCAGAGTCTTGGAACTTTTCCAAAAGGAACGGTGCGGTTTTCTTTCAGTGAGGAAAATACGGAAGAAGAAATTTCCAGAGGAATCGAAGCGGTCAAGCGGATTACTGAAAATAGAGATTATCTATAAACAATTATAATTATGTGAAAAAACGATAGAATAATCTGCCGGGCGAAATTGAAGCAGTTCCGGAAACATGTTACCCTTAACGTAAGAGAATCATTGACAGACAAAAGGCGCGGCTTACCAGCAGCCGTGTCTTTGTTTCGTGACAAAGGAGGAAAAAGAAATGGCAGATTATCATCAGATGTGGAAAGATCTTGGAATGGACGTAGAGACCCACGATCAGCTCTGCGAAGTGCTTCCACAGGCGTTTGGAGATGTGTATCTTTCTCAGGAAAACAGACCGGAAGGAATGGATTATTATAATTTTGTCGTTGCGGAAATCCACGGCGTTCGTCCGGCAGAGCTCATTGAGCATCAGAAAAAGGGCGGAAAAGTATTTGGAACGTTTTGTGTCTATGTGCCGGATGAAATTGTGTTTGCGGCAGACGCAATTGCAACGGGACTGTGCGGCGGTTCCCAGTTCTGGGTCCCGGGCGGTGAGAAGGTGCTGCCGACCAATACCTGCCCGCTGATCAAGGCATCCGTAGGGGCAAGACTGGACCGGACCTGTCCGTTCTTCCGGATTGCGGATATGTATGTCGGTGAGACAACCTGCGACGGCAAAAAGAAAGCATGGGAAATTCTGGCGGAAGATGTGCCGGTCCATGTCATGGATCTTCCGCAGATGAAGCGGGAAAAGGACATCAAAGCATGGGCAGATGAGATCCGTATTTTCCGGGGCGTAGTTGAAGAGATGACAGGCAACCAGGTGACGGCAGAATCTCTGCACAATGCCATTGTTCTGATCAATAATAAGAGACGGGCACTTTCCAGACTGTATGATTTAAGAAAAAATGAAAAACTTCCGATCAGCGGAAAGGATGCCCTTTTGATTTCCCAGATTGCATTCTATGATGATCCGACCCGGTTTACCGAGATGACAAACAAGCTTTGCGATGAGCTGGATCAGAGAGTCAAAGACGGCGTCAGCGTATTCCCGGAAGGAACAAAGAGAATCATGCTGACAGGTACTCCGCTTGCGATTCCGAACTGGAAGCTTCACAACCTGGTAGAAACAAGCGGCGGTGCGGTAGTCTGTGAAGAAATGTGTACAGGTACCCGGTACTTTGAACGTCTTGTGGACGAAGCAGAGGGAACGGTGGATGAGCAGATCGACCATCTGGCAGAGCGGTATATGGGCATCAACTGTGCATGCTTTACACCGAACTCCGCACGAATCGGCGATATTATCCGCCTTGCAAAGGAATATAAGGTAGACGGAATTATTGACGTGAACCTGAAATTCTGCAGCCTGTATGACTGTGAAGGCTACCATGTAGAAAAAGCGCTGAAAGAGGCAGGTATCCCGGTACTTGGCATTGAAACGGATTATACGGACAGTGACGCGCAGCAGCTTCGTACCAGAATCAGCGCATTTATTGAAATGTTAAACAGCTAAAGAAAGCTGGTGCAGGAATGATTTCATATTATGTGCTTTTTCCCAATCACGATAATGGGATGCGGCTTTACCGGGAAATGAAAGAAAACGGCCTGAAATGTACGATTGCTCCGACTCCGCGCGAGGCGAGCAAGTGCTGCGGCATTTCACTTCTTGTAAAAAAAGAAGATCTGGATCAGATCAGGCAGATTGTGAAAGAAAAACAGATTGAAATTCTTCAGATTGCAGAAATCAAAAAGGATATCGATCCCAACAGGGACCGGTATTGCTGAAAAACAGGCGGGGACGCAAATAAGCGTCCCCAAATCATGGTGGAGGGAATGAAACATGAATTACGTAGGAATCGACATCGGATCAACCGCTTCCAAGGTTGTGGTAAGAGGGGATGCAAATGCGCATTTCGTACTTCCGACCGGATGGAGCAGTAAGGAGACGACGAAGAAGATAAAAGAACATTTAAAAGAGCTGGGGGCAGATGTGGAAAACGAGGATACCCGCGTTGTTGCTACCGGATACGGACGTGTGGCCGTGGATTTTGCGGATCATGTGATCACAGAGATCACATGCCATGCAAGAGGAGGACGGGAACTGGCACACGGAGACTGTGCAGTCATTGATGTGGGCGGACAGGATACGAAAGTCATCATGGTGGAACATGGCATGGTTGTGGACTTCCTGATGAATGACAAATGTTCAGCAGGAACCGGAAAATTCCTGGAGATTATGGCTAACCGTCTGGGCGTGACCATCGACGAACTGTTTGAGATGGCTGCAGCAGGGGAGGTTCTCCCGATCAGTTCCCTGTGTACGGTATTCGCCGAATCCGAGGTCATAAACTACATTGGTGAGGGGCAGAAACGGGAAAATATCGCCGCCGGAGTCGTGGATTCCGTAGCTGCAAAAGTGGCACAGCTGGCACAGAGAAAGGACCTTCCGGATCATATCATCCTGACCGGAGGACTGAGCCACAGCATCTATTTCACAGATATTCTCAGTAAAAAAATCGGCAAAAAAGTAGAACCGACGGAAAACGGACGCTACGCAGGAGCCCTGGGCGCATCTTATCTGGCGGAAGAAAAAAAGAAAAGATAAAGATAGCACACTTGACGAATTCCCTCGACAACAGGTATGATAACAGAGAAGATTGGGAGGGAATTGCATGAAAATTTCAACAAAAGGAAGATATGCACTCAGGCTGATGCTGGATCTGGCTCTCCATGATCAGGAAAAACCAATCCGGCTCAAAGACGTAGCCGCACGGCAGGGAATTTCTGTCAAATATCTGGAAAGCATTGCAGGGGTACTCGCAAAAGCAGGGTACATCCGAAGCCTTCGGGGAGCACAGGGCGGCTATTTTCTCAAATACAGTGCAGAACAATATAAAGTCGGCGACATTCTGAGACTGACAGAAGGAAGCATGGCACCGGTAGACTGCCTCGAAACAGAAGAAAACCACTGCCCGCGCGCAGAAACGTGCACCACACTCCGTCTCTGGAAAGAACTCGACACCGCAGTCAAAAGCGTAATCGATCACTACACACTCGCCGATCTCGTAACATGGGAAAAACAAAAAGGAAACGAATACATTATCTAACAGAAAGAAACAAAGCCCACGACGACAAGCAAAGTCCAAGGTGGGAAAAATAAAACAGAAGATACAGAAGATAAATAAGGCAAAAGGAAAAGGGGACAAATGTCCTCTTTTTCTTTTGCCTATCCCCATAAAAACAACAAAAACCCCTTGACAAAGAGAAACAGATACCATATAATTCCTATAAAATTTATAGGAAATCAACTCATTGGGGACAGGTTCCGATGCATCGGAACACGTCCCCGAAATAGAAAGAAGGGATTTACATGACTGTTTTTAGTAGTGTTTTGGATCTGGTGGGTGGTACGCCGCTTTTGGAAGCGAAGAATCTTGAGAGGGAGCTTGGTCTGAAGGCGAAGATCCTGATGAAGCTTGAGTATTTGAATCCGGCTGGAAGTGTGAAGGATCGGATTGCGAGGGCGATGATTCTGGATGCCAGAGAGAAGGGGCTTTTGAAGGAGGGGGCTACGTTAATTGAGCCGACTTCTGGAAATACGGGCATTGGTCTTGCTTCGATGGCGGCGTCTCTTGGATATCGGCTGATTTTGACAATGCCGGAGACAATGAGTGTTGAGCGGAGAAATATCCTGAAGGCGTACGGGGCTGAGATTGTTTTGACAGATGGTGCCCGTGGGATGACAGGGGCAATTGAGAAGGCAAAGGAGCTTGCGCAGGAGATTCCGGACAGTTTTATTCCGGGGCAGTTTGAGAATCCGGTGAATCCAAAGGCGCACATTGAGACGACAGGGCCTGAGATCTGGGAGGATACGCAAGGACAGGTTGATATTTTTGTAGCAGGTGTCGGAACAGGCGGAACCATCACAGGTGTGGGTACTTATCTGAAAGAGAAAAATCCGAATGTGAAGATTGTGGCGATGGAGCCTTCGGATTCTCCGGTGCTTTCCGGAGGAAAGCCGGGCCCGCACAAACTGCAGGGGATCGGCGCGGGATTCGTCCCAGAGACGCTGGATACGGAAATTTATGATGAGATTCTTACCATCGGTTCAGAGGAAGCGTTTTCCGGTGCGCGCCAGATTGCGCAGAAGGAAGGTGTTCTGGTGGGAATTTCTTCCGGTGCGGCTTTCGCGGCGTCAGTGAAGCTTGCGAAACGGCCGGAAAATGAAGGAAAGACGATTGTTGTCCTGCTTCCGGATTCAGGAGACCGGTACTACTCCACTCCGTTGTTTACCGCATAGAGAATCCGAATAACAGGCCAGAAAATAAAAAAGCAGCGAAAGGAAAGACAGAGTATGGAAAAAAATTTGACAAGAGACAAAAGAAACCTGAAATTTGAAACATTGCAGCTTCATGTTGGACAGGAGCAGGCGGATCCGGCTACAGACGCAAGAGCAGTGCCGATTTACCAGACAACCTCCTACGTGTTTCATGACTGCCGGGATGCCGAGGATCGTTTCAGCCTGAAGGCGGAAGGAAATATTTACGGCCGTCTGACCAATCCGACCCAGGCAGTGTTTGAGCAGAGAATGGCTGCTCTGGAAGGCGGTTCGGTAGCGCTTGCGGTTGCATCCGGTGCGGCAGCGATCTGCTATACGTTTCAGGGCCTTGCCGGACAGGGGGATCACATCGTGGCGGCAAAAAATATTTACGGCGGAACATACAATCTGCTGGCCCATACTCTGCCGGAATATGGAATCACAACGACATTTGTAGATCCATTTCAAACAGGAGCGTTTGAAGATGCGATTCAGGAAAATACAAAGGCCGTTTTTATTGAAACTCTGGGAAATCCAAACTCGGACATCACGGATATTAAGGCGGCGGCAGAGGCGGCTCATGCCCATGGGATTCCGCTTGTGATTGACAATACGTTCGGAACGCCGTATCTGATTCGGCCGATTGAACACGGAGCAGATATTGTAGTTCATTCGGCGACAAAATTTATCGGAGGCCACGGGACAAGCCTTGGCGGAATTATCGTGGAGAGCGGAGCATTTGACTGGGAAGCATCCGGAAAATTCCCGTCTCTGACAGAGCCAAACGCAAGTTATCATGGCGTGGTATTTTCCAAAGCCGCGCCGCAGGCGGCGTTTATCACAAAACTTCGTGCTATTGTTCTGCGTGATATGGGAGCAGCAATTTCTCCATTTAACGCCTTTTTACTGCTTCAGGGACTGGAAACCTTGTCTCTCCGTGTGGAACGTCATGTGGAGAATGCCCTGCAGGTTGTACGGTATCTGAATCAGCATCCGATGGTGGAATGTGTCCATCATCCTGCTGTAACGGAAGAGGAAGATCAGAAACGGCTGTACAAAGCCTACTTCCCGAAAGGCGGCGCTTCGATCTTCACTTTTGAAATCAAAGGCGGCGCAGAAGAAGCAAGGAAATTTATCGACAGCCTGGAAATTTTCTCCCTCCTTGCAAATGTGGCGGATGTGAAGTCACTGGCGATTCATCCGGCTTCCACGACACATTCACAGCTGAATGAGGAAGAATTAAAAGAACAGGGTATCCGTCCGAATACCATCCGTCTTTCCATTGGAACGGAGCATATTGATGATATTATCGAAGATCTGGAGACGGCATTTGAGAGAATAAAATAGGAAAATAAGTATAGGAAGAGTTTTGGACAAGAAAGTTCGGAACTCTTCTTTTTGTATTCAAACAGCAGGATGAAAATTGTGAAAAATGTATATTACAAATGTCACAACTTGAATGATAATTGTAATAAGCTTACAAAAGCGAATTGACTTTTAGTATTCCAATGATATGATAAAGATAGTATTCAGACGGAAAAGGAGGGCTTTATGAAAAAGAAAAAAATCATGGTAGCAGGACATATTTCCCTCGATATTACTCCAGAATTCCACAATTCCGGAACACAAAAATTTTCGGAAATTCTAAGACAGGGGAAGCTTGTCAATGTGGGGCCTGCCCAGATGACATTGGGAGGTGCGGTTTCCAATACCGGACTTGCTTTGCAGAAGCTGGGGGCGGATGTGATTCTGACAGCAAAAATCGGGACAGATCTTTTCGGGGATATCATGATGAAAAAGCTGGAGGAGTACGGATGCCCGATGCATTTGATCCGGGATGAAGAGGGAGCCACTTCTTATACGATTGTGCTTGCTCCAAAAGGAAGCGACAGGGCATTTCTGCATGATCCAGGCAGTAATCACACGTTCTGTGCAGACGACTTGGACTGGGAGGAAGTAAAAAAGGTGGATTATTTTCACTTTGGGTATCCGACTTTGATGCGCCGGTTTTATGAAAATGATGGGGCAGGACTGGTAAAGCTGTATAAAGCGGTAAAGTCCGCAGGTCTTACTTCTTCTTTGGACCTCGCAGCTGTTGACCCGGAATCCGAATCGGGACAGTGTGACTGGGAAAGTATCTTAAAACAAGTGCTTCCATATGTGGACTTTTTCGTGCCGAGTATCGAAGAGCTTGCTTATATGGTGGATCGTGAAAAATATCAGGAATGGCAGGAAAGAGCAGAAGGCGAGGATATTGTATCGATTCTTTCTCTTAGCAAAGATGTCCGGCCTCTGGCTGAGAAAGTACTGTCCTATGGATGCGGTGCTGTCTTGTTAAAATGCGGTGCGGCAGGTATGTACTTAAAGACTTCGGGAAAAGAGAGAATGAGGAACGTGGATGCTGACTTGGAGGGCTGGGAAAATACAGAACTTTTTGAAGACAGCTTCGTCCCTGAACGGATTTTGTCCGGAACCGGAGCGGGCGACACCAGTATTGCGGCATTTCTGTATGCTGCCATGCAGGGATGTACACCAAAAGAAAGTATTGAATATGCCGCGGCGACCGGTGCGTGCTGCGTATCAACATACGATACGATCAGCGGCTTAAAGTCTTTCGCGGAATTAAGGGAAAAGATACAAAATGGCTGGAAAAAGCAGAAGATTATGAAAGAATAGGAGGAAAATAACAATGATTGTATCCATGAAAACCGTCTTAGACATAGCGGATGCAGAAAATATGGCGATTGGGGCCTTCAATGTTACAGAACTGGAAGGAATCCAGGCAGTATTGGGGGCGGCAGAAGAGCTGGGACAACCGGTAATTCTTCAATTTGCTCCGGTACATGAAGAGTATATCTCTTTGAAAACGCTCGGACCGATTATGGTATTGATGGCTGACAAGGCAAAAGTACCGGTATGCGTTCATCTGGATCACTGCGACAATTTTGATATGATCCGGGAGGCGCTGGATATGGGATTTTCCTCTGTCATGTATGACGGATCCATGCTGCCGTATGAGAAAAACTGTGCATATACGAAAGCTGCAGTGGAAATCGCCCAAATGTACGGTGCGTCTGTGGAGGCTGAAATCGGCGCAATGAACAGTGAAGATGGAAAGGCACAGAATGACTGCTATACAGATCCGGAAGAGGCGGGAAATTTTGTCAAAGCGACTGGCATCGATGCGCTTGCATGTTCCTTCGGAACCGTCCACGGATTATATACAGCGGAACCGAAGCTGGATTTTGACCGGATTGAGAAAATCCGGGAGACGATTGGAATTCCGATTGTTATGCACGGCGGAAGCGGAGTCAGCGATGAGGATTTCAGAAAATGCATTGACCGGGGTGTAAGAAAAATAAATTATTATACTTATCGCGCAAAAGCAGGCGGTGAATATGTAAAACAGAAATGCATGGAAACAGATGGACCGGTATTTTTCCATGATATCACATGCTGGGCAAGAGACTGCATGAAAGAGGATGTTCTTCATGCCATGCGTGTTTTTTCCGGATGCAAATAGGAGGGATAAAGAAATGAAACGTTCCGAAATTAATCAGGCATTAAAAAATATGGAAGAGATGATCAGAAAATGCGGTTTCCATCTTCCGCCATTCTGTGACTTTACACCGGATGAATGGAAAGAAAAAGGACATGAATATGATGAAATCCGTGATAATATGCTGGGATGGGATATCACAGACTATGGCCTTGGAAATTTCAAGAAGATCGGATTTTCTCTGATCACTCTCAGAAATGGAAATACGCATATGGATAAATATAAAAAAACATATGCGGAAAAGCTTCTTTATCTGGAAGAAGATCAGTCCGCAACGATGCATTTCCACTGGACAAAAATGGAAGACATCATAAACCGTGGAGGTGGAAATGTTCTGATCCGTGTTTATAATTCCAAAGAGGATGGATCTTTTGATGATACCGATGTTACCATCCATAGTGACGGAAGGGAATATACCGTTCCGGCGGGAACACAGATCAGGCTGACCCCGGGCGAAAGCATTACGGTATATCCGTATATGTACCATGACTTTGAAGTGGAGAAAGGAAGCGGGGCAGTTCTGTTAGGAGAAGTTTCCATGTGCAATGACGATAACACGGATAATCGTTTCTACGAGCCGATGGGAAGATTCCCGGAGATCGAAGAGGATGAAGCTCCTTACCGGCTGCTGTGCAATGAATATCCGCCGGCACCGTAAAAATACAGACAAATCAGCGCTGTGCAAAGCAGACAACCTGGAAAGATGTCTGACGCACAGCGCTATTTTTGTCGAGAATATATTACATTTGTCATTTAAAACATTGCAAATGTCATGTGGAAATCGTTACATTGTACACCTGCACAAAAAATCACGTTTTGCTATGATGAATCTATCAAAAATACACAAAGCAAAAGGAGGAAAGATTATGAAAAGAAAAGTGTTAAGTGTATTGCTTGTGGCAGCGATGGCAGGAACCATGTTAATGGGATGTAACAGCGGAGACAGTGGTTCCGGCGGATCGGACAATGGCGGATCATCCGACGACGGCGGCAAACACTACAAATTCGCCTACACCTGTATGGACGGAACAAACCCGTTCTTTGTGACAATCGAAGACAAGATCAAAGAACTGGTAGAGGCAAACGGCGATGAACTGATTTCTACAGACCCGGCTAATGATGTTTCTCTTCAGATTACCCAGGTAGAAGATATGGCATCCCAGAACATCGATGGTATCTTCTTAAATCCGGTTGAAGCAGAAGGAATTTTGCCGGCACTTGACGCACTGAAAAGCGCAGAAGTACCGATCGTAAACTTCGACACAGAAGTAGCGGATATGTCTTATGTAGCGTCTTATACAGGATCGGATAACTACAACGCAGGAAAAGTTTGTGGAGAAGACCTCGTAAAGAAATGTCCGGACGGCGGAAAAATCATCGTACTGGATTCCCCGACAATGAACTCCGTTACAGACAGAACAAATGGATTCCTGGATGCGATCGAAGGACACGGATTTGAAATCGTAGCACAGCAGGATGCAAAGGGAAATCTGGAAGTATCCATGGGTATCGCAGAAGACCTTCTGCAGGGCAACAGCGACGTTGTAGCAATCTTCGGTGGAAATGACCCTACAGCACTTGGCGCATTAGCAGCAGCAAACGCAGCAGGCCTTGAAGATGTATTAATTTACGGCGTAGACGGTTCACCGGATGTGAAATCCGAACTGGCATCAGGAGATTCTCTGATGGAAGGTACTGGAGCACAGTCCCCGATCGCGATCGCAGAAAAAGCAGTAGAAATCATGTATGACATCATGGAAGGAAAAGAGGTAGAAGACCGTTATCCGGTTGATACTTTCCTGATCACTGCTGACAATGTAGAAGAATACGGCACAGACGGCTGGCAGTAAGAAGAATGTATTTCAGGGGAACGGACGATTGTCTGTCTGTTCCTCGGACTTGAGGAAAAGCAAAACAGGAAGTAGGTGAAAGCGTGAGCAAAAATGTGCTGTTGGAAATGAAACATATACATAAGCGCTTTGCAGGGGTGCATGCGCTTAATGATATCAGCCTGGAACTGCACGCAGGAGAAGTACATGCCCTCCTTGGGGAAAACGGAGCCGGAAAGTCGACACTGATCAAAGTCCTCGGAGGGATTTATTCTGCGGATGAGGGAGAAATATGGATTGATGGGAAAAAAGTAGAAATCAAAGGCGTAAAAGATGCCCAGGACAATGGGATCGCGATCATCCATCAGGAGCTGGTATTGGTTCCGCACATGACAGTAGCGGAAAATATTTTTCTCGGAAGAGAATTTGGAAGCGGTTTTCTTATTAACCGGGCGAAGATGAACGAGGAAGCGCAGAAGCTTCTCGATGCCAATCAGGTGCATATTAAAGCCGATACTCTGGTAGGTAAGCTGACAATAGCACAGCAGCAGATGGTAGAAATTGTAAAAGCAATTTCGTACAATTCGAGAATTCTTGTCATGGATGAGCCGACCTCTTCGATTGCAGATAAAGAAGTGGAATTCCTGTTTGAGACGATGAGGAAACTGGCAAAACAAGGCGTTGGAATTATCTATATATCGCACAAAATGAGCGAGCTCGAAGAAATTTGTGACAGAGTAACCGTCATGAGAGATGGTGAGTATGTCGGAACCAAAGTGGTAAAAGAGACAAACAAAGATGAGCTGATTGCCATGATGGTAGGGCGTGAACTGACAAGCTATTACACAAGAGAGTATCAGGAACCGGGGGAAGAAATACTCCGGTGTGAACATATTTCTGACGGTAATATGGTACGTGATGTCAGCTTCAATCTGCACAAAGGAGAAATCATCGGCTTTGCCGGACTGGTGGGGGCTGGAAGAAGTGAAACAATGAAAGCCATTTTCGGTCTGACCAAAGGAGCCAAAGGAGATATCTACCTGAAAGGGAAAAAAATAAAGATCTCGTCACCTGTAGAAGCAATGAAAAACGGCATTGCCCTTGTCCCGGAAAACAGAAAAGAGGAAGGGCTCTATAAGGTACAAAGTGTGCGGTTTAATATGACCATTGAAATTATGGATCAATTCATAAAAGGAATCCGGGTTAATGAAAAGAAAGAAATCGAAATCACACAGAAATACATTGACATGATGTCTACAAAAACTCCGACACAATTACAGAAAATCGGAAACCTTTCCGGCGGAAATCAGCAGAAAGTCATCATCGGAAGATGGCTTGCCACCAATCCGGATGTATTAATTATGGATGAGCCGACCAGAGGAGTGGATGTAGGAGCGAAATCCGAAATTTATGTGATCATGAATGAACTGGTGAAAAAAGGCATGTCCATCATTATGATTTCCTCCGAACTTCCGGAAATCATCAACATGAGCGATCGGATTTATGTCATGTCAGAAGGCCGTGTTACAGGATGTCTTTCCCATGAGGAAGTCACTCAGGAAGCTGTGATGCAGCTGGCGGCGAAGTAGAAGGAAAAGGGGGAACGAAACATGGCTCAGACAAAAGGAAATAAAGCAAAACTGCCCGCTACAGAAAATAAAGCAGCAGTATTTTTGAGGGAGAACCTGGGAATTATTATAGCACTTCTGGTGCTATGTGTTCTTCTTGCGGTTTTGCCGGCAACAAGCAGTTCATTTTTATCGACCCAGAATATGTTTAATATTCTGCGGCAGATTTCGACCAATATGCTGATTGCGTGTGCAATGACCATGGTAATTATTCTGGGAGGAATCGATCTTTCTGTTGGATCGATCATTGCTCTTTCCGGAGTAATCGCGGCAGGATGCGTATCAAGATACGAGCTTCCGATTGCTGTAGCACTCATAGCGGGAGCCCTGGTTGGTGTTGTAATCGGTGTTTTCAACGGATTTGTAATCTGTAAGACAACCATTCCGCCATTCATTGTTACACTGGCTACCATGAATATCGCCAGAGGACTTGCAAAAGTATATACCGGCGGTTCTCCGGTGCGTGTTGTTACAAAAGAATGGCAGTTTATCGGTGCAGGCTATATCGGACCGGTTCCGGTTCCTGTTATCATTATGATTATTGCCATCATTATTACAGCATTGATGATGAATAAGACCAAACTTGGACGTCATATCTATGCGGTAGGTGGAAACACACAGGCAGCAGAGTTTTCTGGAATCAAGGTAGCAAGAGTCAAATTTATTGTACACGCTTATGCGGGACTTATGGCAGGACTTGCCGGAATTATTCTGGCATCCAGAATGTATTCCGGACAGCCGACGGCAGGAGAAGGCGCTGAGATGGATGCCATTGCAGCCGTTGTAGTAGGTGGAACATCCATGGCAGGAGGTTCCGGTAAAATTGGAGGTACGATTATCGGTGCTCTGATTATCGGTGTACTGAACAATGGTCTGAACCTGATGAATGTAAATTCATTCTGGCAGGACGTAGTAAAAGGTGTCGTTATTCTCCTGGCGGTATTTATTGACTATATCCGAAACAGAAAATAATAAGAAATATCATAAAAAAGAGACTGGTGCGTCATTTTTTCGCAGCGGTCTCTTTATGATAAAGACGCTTGATAAAATAGACTAAAAGTTATACCATGATAGATAAGTATTGTGACGAAGAAGTGAACGGAGCAGAGAATGAAAAGAACAAAATGGATTGCGGCAGCACTGTGCATTGCACTCTTCTTCAGCGGATGCGCAAAAGAACAAGATCAGGAAAAACACATCTTTGGGGCTACTTACATGACAAGAAACAACCCCTATTTCGATGTCCTGAACGATGAGATTGCCGAGGGAGTAGAAGCGAACGGGGACAAACTGATTGTCCGGGATCCGCTTCAGGACCAGGAAAAGCAGAATCAGCAGATCCTCGATATGATCGATGAAGGAATAGAAATTCTTTTTCTCAATCCCGTAGACAAAGTAAAAGTCAAACCGGCATTAAAGGCATGTCAGGAAGCTGGCGTAGAAATTATCAATATTGATACCCAGGTGGATGATACGGACTATGTTCTGTCCACGATCGAGACGGATAATTATCAGGCAGGACAGGAATGTGCAAAAGATATGATGAAACGGGTGGATTCGGCCAGAATTATCATTCTGGATAATCCGATGCAGGATTCTATCGTCCAGAGAGTCCAGGGATTTTTGGATACCATCGAAGGACATCCGGAATATCAGGTGGCACAGCAGATTTTCAGCGGCGGAGAAATTGAAATCTCAGTAGAAGTAGTATCCGGACTTCTGGACGAAGATTTTAATGTTGTATTTGGCGGTAACGATCCGTCTGCACTTGGCGCCCTTGCGGCTCTTCAGAAAGCAGGGAGAGAGGAAGGAATTCTGATTTACGGAGTAGACGGCTCCCCTGATTTTAAAGCCATGCTGGATCTGGGGTATGTAACCGGGACAAGCAGTCAGAGCCCGGAGACGATCGGGAAGATGGCGACGGAAATGGCATATCAGGCAATGAATGGAAAAGAAGTGGAGAAATATGTCAAGCTTCCAAGCAGGCTGATTACAAAAGAAAACCTGATGAATTACGACATAGATGGGTGGCAGTAGGATGAAAAGAAAAGCAATGAGTATTATTAAACTGCTCTTTTTTCTGATTAACATGGTACAGGCGGGCGGAATCAGCCTTTTTATCTATATGACGACAAAGAAAATCTGTGAGGATGATCAGGCCAGAGTATTTCTGGGGCAGGTAGATGCCATTCCCAAATATCCGGAAATGATTGTCTGGAGTACACTGCTTCTCATTGCTCTTCTTGGATGCGACATGCTGATCCGGGAGACGCGGAAAGAACAAAGCGGGAAAATCATTGCGATTACACTGGGAATAGATCTGGTGTGCAGCATCGTTCTTGTCTGGATTCTGGACTTTAATTATAATGGTGTGATTTTGCTTGTCTTCGCCAATATTCTTGTATTTGTCAATGATACAAAGATAAAATACCTTCTGATCGGTGTTGCGACACTTGGATATCTGGTGGCGGACTACGATTTGATTTCTGTATCCAATCATCTGTTTTCCGTCAGGGATTATATACAGTATTACAACGAGACACAGCAGCAGCTGTTGTTTTCCGTCTACAATATACTGGGATCATTGAATATTATGATTTTCATTCTGTATTGTATTAACATCATTAATGAACAGCGAAATACCATTCAGGAAGTGAATGAATGGTCCAGACAGCTTCAATATGCAAATGACCGGCTGAAGGAATACAATGAAATGACAGAAAAAATGGCTGAAACAAGGGAAAGAAACCGGGTGGCCAGAGAAATCCATGATACGCTGGGTCATACTTTGACCGGTGTGTCTGCCGGAGTTGATGCCTGCATTGCGCTGGTCGACATTGACCCTGGACAGACGAAAAAACAGCTGGAAGTGATTGCAAAGGCGGTACGAGGAGGGATTAAAGATGTCCGCAGTTCTGTTTCCGAACTGCGTGCAGATGCGCTGGAACATTTTCAGCTGGATGAAGCCATAAGCGATATGATCGCAGAAATGAACTCACTTGCGGGGGTGGAAGTAGTGTTTCATTCAGAAGTGAAACCATTCCGGTTTAGTGAAGATGAAGAAAATGTTGTTTACCGAATCATACAGGAAGGCATTACAAACGCCCTGCGTCACGGGAAAGCAACAAGAATACAGATTGACGCCAGAAAAATTGATGGAGTACTGCATCTGACAATTCAGGACAATGGATGTGGATGCAAAGAGATAAAGAAGGGATTCGGAACAAAACATATGAAAGAACGGGTTGCCATGCTGGGCGGCTCGATCCATTTCTCAGGAGAAAATGGATTCTTGATTGATGCCCGGATTCCGATAAGATGGGGTGAAGAGTATGATTAAAGTACTGATTGCAGATGACCAGGAGCTGATTCGGCAGAGTCTGCAGATTGTTTTAAACAGCAAACAGGACATTGAGGTATCAGATGTGGCTGCAAATGGCCAGGAAGTGATTCAGTGTATTCGGAAAAATAAGCCGGATATTATACTGATGGATATCCGGATGCCTAAAATGGACGGGGTCCAGTGTACAAAAATTATTAAGGAAAATTATCCGCAGATTAAGATCATCATTCTGACAACCTTTGATGATGACGAGTATGTATTTAACGCTCTGAAATATGGGGCAAGCGGATATCTTCTGAAAGGTGTCTCCATGGATGAACTGAGTGATGCAATACGCACTGTTTACAGCGGACGAGCAATGATCAATCCTGACATTGCGGCAAAAGTGCTGAGACTGTTTTCACAGATGGCGCAAACCAACTATACCATTCCTGTTGAGGAAAAAGATATCCGCCAGCTGACAAAAACAGAATGGAGAATCATTGCACAGGTAGAAAAAGGAGCAAGCAACAAGGAAATTGCAGATACACTGAGCCTTTCCGAGGGAACGATCCGTAATTACTTAAGTACGATTCTGAACAAGCTGAATCTAAGAGACCGGACGCAGCTTGCAATCTGGGCAGTACAGACGAACGCACACAAGAATATGACTGAAGAATAGGAAGATGAGATTGTACAGTAAATGGATAACAAGAATGATACAGGCAGCGGCAGCACTGCTCTTTCTGGCAGGAATGTATTTCTGGAGCAGACCGCAGGCACAGACACAGGAACTGGAGTTTGGCATGTTTACCGGAAGCAACTGGGGCGTGGAAAACGCAGACGCTTTCGTTATTATCGACAGGGCGATTGAGCGTTTTGAAGAAAGCCATCCAGGAGTAACGGTCCGCTATACTTCGGGAATTGAAAAAAAGGATTACTCCGAGTGGTGTGCAAAGCGCCTTCTGGAAGGAGAAATGCCGGATGTCTTTATGGTTCTGGATACGGACTTTAACCAGTACTGTTCCCTTGGAATTTTGCAGGAACTGAATACGTTTATGGAATCAGATCCGGAGTTTCAAAACGAAGAGATTTTCCAGACAGCGATGGATATCGGAAAGGGCATGGAAGAAATCCAGTATGCACTTCCATATGAAGTAGTTCCAACGATGCTGTTTGTCAATAAGACACTGCTTCGGCAGGAAGGAATCGAAATGCCCCAGCAGGACTGGACCTGGGATGATTTTTTGGAAATCTGCAGAAAAGTGACAAAAGATACAGATGGCGACGGCCGGATTGACCAGTTCGGAACTTATAATTATTCCTGGCAGGATGCGATGTATACAAGCGGCGGAAGCGCGTTTGATAATGAAAAACAAAATGTAGACTTTTCCAATCAGTATGTGATTGAGTCGGTGAAATTTATGAAAGAACTACTGGCTCTGAATCAGGGCGAAAATGTGACACAGGAAGACTTTGATGCAGGAAAAGTTGCGTTTATGCCCCTGACGTTTGCTGAATACCGGACATACAAAACTTATCCATACAAAATCAAGAAGTATTCCAATTTTCAATGGGACTGCACGACATTTCCAGGCCGTACCCACGGAGAGAACATTTCCAAGGTGGACGCACTTCTGATAGGAATCAATCATGATAGTACGGAGAAAGAACTGGCGTGGGAATTTTTGAAAGAACTTGTCTGTGGATACGAAAGCCAGCTCGATATTTTCCGGTACTCACAAGGCGTATCCGTCCTGGAATCTGTAGCAAGATCTGAGAAAGCGGCCTCGATTATTCAGGAAGATATGGATAAGGAAGAACAGGTTATCAGTGGAGAACTGTTGTGTGATGTCATTGAACATGGAACGATCACACCGAAATATTATCAATATGAGACGTACGAACAGATGATCAGTCTGGCAAACACCGAAATTACAGAGATCTTCGAAAAGAATAAGAATATAGAAAGCAGTATGAAGATTTTTCAGAGGGAAATCCGAAAATATCTGAATCAGTAAAAATAAGAAGCCCGGATACGATTGCGAGAAGAACAGAGTCTTCCCAAGTATCCGGGCTTTTTCCAGTAGAAACCACTTCAAGCGGCCCCGGCTTTATGTAATAATGAAAAGGATATGATAAAACGTGCTGTATTTCGCTGACATGCATATCCATCAGCCGGATTCCTACAAAAGCTCAGTGACAGAAATCAGACACCGGGAGCTGGAATACAGGGCGGATACAGCACACGAAAAAGGGAGAGGAGGAAAGGAAACAAGGTCGGTCCTGAGCGATAACAATCCGATTGAAACAGGAGAAGAATACGATCGGAAGCATCGCAAAAGAGAAAGGAAAGGGACATGGCAAGAAAAGGAGAAAATATTTACAGAAGGAAAGACGGACGCTGGGAAGGCAGATACATTGCAGACAGATCAAAAGACGGCAAAGCAGTATACCGTTCTGTCTACGCAAAAACCTATACCCAGGCCAAACAGAAACTGCAGGAAGCAAAAGAAACAAGTCAAAAAGAAATAGAGAAGAAATATCTTCCTGATTCGGAAAAAGAATTTTCGGAATTTCTCTATCGGTGGCTCGAATATATCCGGCCCCGCATCAAAGAATCTTCTTATGTAAAGTATGCAAATCTGATTGAACTTCATATTGACAAAGAAATCGGAGCAATCAAACTTGGCAGTCTGAATATTGCCATTATTGACCAGTTTATCAATACCCTTCTGGAGGGAACAGAAGAAATAGCTCCCCTTTCAGCAAAAACCGTAACAGACATTCTGGGAGTCGTCCGAAACGTGATCCGCTACATCAATGGACGATTCCAGAGAGTCGACTGTGATCTAACCCAGATCACCATAAAAAAGGAAGAAACCCGGATGCGGATTTTAAGCAGAGAAGAGCAGGAACAGCTGATCCGGTATCTGCGGGAGTATCCATCACCGATGAACTGCGGCATCTTCCTGACATTATTTACCGGGCTCCGGATCGGAGAGCTCTGTGCTCTGACCTGGGAAGATATTCACTTGAGGGAAAAAGAAGTGTTTATTCGGAAAACAATGCAGCGCATTCAGAATAAAAGACCGGAAAAACCACGGCTGGAGTGGGGAAGCAGGACCAGAATCATCATCACTCCGCCAAAAAGCAGCAAGTCAATCCGGCATATCCCGATCCCGGAAAGTGTAGCGGAAGTACTCGGGGAATACCAGAGATACGGAAACGAATATCTCCTGACGGGAAAAGAAAACAGTTACGTCGAGCCCCGCACCCTCCAGTATCATTTCAAAAAGGTTCTGAAGAAATCAAGCATCGAGGAGGCAAATTACCATGCGCTGCGCCATACTTTCGCGACGAGATGTATTGAACTTGGCTTTGACATCAAAAGCCTCAGCGAGATTCTGGGCCATGCCAGCGTTAACATCACGCTGAACCGGTATGTGCATCCGTCCATGGAGCTGAAGCGGGACAATATGGAAAAACTCTCCGGGCTGATTGCGGAATAACCAGTCTATATTACATTCAACAGTAAAAACAGCAGGAAATAACGGTAGAATAATAAAAAAATCGCAGAGTGTGATACTCTTGGAAATGACAAATTCAACATGGAAATGATCAGAAAACAGGGCGTTTCTTCGGAATAAAAAATTTTTGACAAGAATATTGACGTTAATAAAATCAGGAATAAAATCTT